>CBINJX010000196.1:0-7759 GCA_966251085.1 uncultured Verrucomicrobiales bacterium | reverse complement strand
CAACTCTCAACCCTCAACTCTCAACTGCCCTTTCAGAATGAACACCCGAGCGAGCGCCGCGAATCTCTCGCAGGCCGTCAAAGAACTCGTGATCGACTGGGACCAGATCAAGGCCTCCTGGCGCGATGTGAAGAGCCGTGAATTCGAGGAGAAATATCTCGAGCCCATCCCCAACCAGGTCGCCCGTGCGACTGCGGCAATCGAAGAAATCGACGCGATCCTCAGAAAGGTAAAAGCCGACTGTGAGTAGTAACAACACCCTGCGGACAGACCGCGCACTGGAGCTGCTGATGCAGCTGAAGGAGAAGGTCACGCATTTCGCCAAAGCCGAGGAACAGCTTTCCACGGAGATCACCAAGCGCCGCAATGCAATCAACCGGAAATACCGGACCGCGATTGATCAGGCGGAGTCTTCACTGACCACTCAGATCGAGGAAACCGCTTCGTGGTTTCAGGGAGAAGAGGAGCGGCTCAAGGCGCGGCATCAGAGCCGGCGTGACCGGATCCAACGGGCGCACACAAAGGGGCTGCGCAACCTCGCGCTGAAGGCGCAGCGGGCGAAGGAGAAGTATCTTGGGGAGCTGCAGTACAAACATCTGAACGCCGAGCGGAAGCTTCCGGTGGATCTGAAGGCCGCGGATGAAGCGGCGGCAACATTGGCTGCCGAAATCGCGGCGCAACAGGCGGCGCTGCATGAAGTCGAGCGACGCGCTCGCAAGGCATTCGCCGGCTATGATGTTTTTCAAAAACTGCTCCGCCATGAGCAGGTCGCCGCGCCAGATCCGGCGGAGGCTGGGGCGGATCCGCAGAGCGTGCTGGAGACGCTCCGAGCGCAGTTGACTGCGGCGGACGAACAGGTCGCGGCGTTCCGCAAGCGAGTGGTGCCGCGGTTCTTCAGCGCAATGCCGCTGGCGTTTTGTGTGCTGCTGGTCCTGCTCGGAGGAGTAGTGCTTGCGTTTGCGCTCGGGTTCAATCCGCAGGCGTTCATGATCGCGGGAATCGCCATCACTGCACTGCTCGTACCATTGGTGCTCTTCCACCAACTCGGCCAACGACGGGCTCGTCCGGCTGCTGAGGAGATCGCGGCGACGCTGGCCAATGCCCGGCGAACGCATGCGGTCTGCACGGTGGCAGTAGCGAACTTTCATCAACTGGAGCATCAGCGTATCCAAGGCAACTACGATCGCGAGTGGGCAGCGATCAATGAGCAGTGGGAAAAGGCGGACGACGTGGAGCGGCGGTTTTCGCGGACGGCACGTGAAAAGATCGAGACACAGGCGCTCCGGGTGATCTCCCGGAATGAGCGCTCGTTGGCGCCACGACTTCAGCGTAACGAGGCGGAGCGGACAACGCGCCTGGGTGCGCTCGAGGCCGAGAAGGAATCGAGCACGTTGAGTCTGCGGGAAGCTTATGGCCGCGAGCTGGAAACACTGGAAGCCGACGAGCGAGCACGTTGGGCGGAGCTGGAGAGCGGATGGCAGCGTGAGGTGCGCCCGCTTTATGAGGAGCTGGCTGCGTTGAGTTCCGCCTCCGATGCGCGGTATCCGGCATGGGATGCGCAGATGGTGGAGAACTGGACTCCGCAGAAGGAGTTTCATCCGGCCACACCTTTTGGCTGACTGGAGCTGGATCTCACGCGTGACGGCTCCGAGGTTCCCAGGGATGAACGTCTCGCCTTACCCGGACCGGCGCAGATCGCCGTGCCGATGGCGCTCTCGTTCCCATATCATACTTCCCTGCTCTTCGAGACAAACGACTCCGGAAGCGAAGCGGTAATCGGAACGATCAACAATGTCATCCTGCGATTACTCGCGAGTTTCCCGCCGGGGAAAGTTACGTTCACCATCATCGATCCAGTCGGACTCGGGCAGCACTTCGCCGGGCTCATGCATCTCGGCGATTACGAGGAGAGCCTCATCAATCGCCGGATCTGGACCCAACGCGACCAGATCGAGGACCGGCTCGCGGAGCTGAACGAGCATATGGAAAAGGTGATCCAGATGTATCTCCGCACGGAGTTCCAGACGATCACTGAATACAATGCCCAGGCGGGCAGTATCGCGGAGAAGTATCACTTCGTGGTAGTGGCGGATTTCCCTGCGGACTTCAGCGAGACTGCTGCGAAGCGGCTCCAGAGTATCGCCACGAGCGGACCGCGTTGTGGTGTATTCACGCTTATCCACTGGGACCGCCGCCGCTCGCTGCCGGATGGCATCGTGCCGGACGAACTCCGGAAGAACAGCGTCTGCATCCGGAAGGAGAACAGTGAATTTGTCCTCAATGGACAGCAGCCAAAATCCGGCATCTCCCTGCTGCTCGATGCACCGCCTTCCCCCGAACTCGCGGCAACACTGATCCACAAGGTCGGCCAGAGCAGCGTCGATTCCAACCGCGTGGAAGTGCCCTTCTCCCAGATCGCGCCGAAACCGGAAGAACTGTGGACCAACGAAACCGCCAACGAGCTGCGGATCCCGATCGGGCGCACCGGCGCGACAAAACTCCAGTATCTCGCCATCGGCAAAGGCACCCGGCAACATGCTCTACTCGCGGGTAAGACCGGTTCCGGTAAATCGACGCTCCTCCACGTCATCATCACCAACCTCGCGCTCTCATGCAGTCCCGAGCAGGTGGAGTTCTACCTCATCGACTTTAAGAAAGGCGTCGAGTTCAAGTGTTATGCATCGAAGCATCTGCCGCATGCCCGCGTGGTCGCGATCGAGAGTGATCGAGAATTCGGGCTCAGCGTGCTGCAGCGGGTGGATGAAGAACTGAAGCGGCGCGGTGATCTCTTCCGCAAACTCGGCGTACAGGATGTCGCAGGATACAAGAAAGCGGGCGGCACGGAGCCGATCCCGCGGACGCTGCTGATCATCGACGAGTTCCAGGAGTTCTTCGTGGATGATGATGCCGTCGCGCAGACTGCCTCGCTCCTCTTCGACCGCATCGTGCGCCAGGGCCGTGCTTTTGGCATTCACGTCCTGCTCGGCTCACAGACGCTCGGTGGTGCATACACCCTCGCCCGGACGACGCTCGGGCAAATGGCGATTCGCATTGCGCTCCAGTGCAACGAGGCCGATGCCTATCTCATCATGGACGAAAACAACCCGGCCCCGCGTCTCCTCTCGCGTCCGGGTGAAGGCATCTACAACGACGCCTCGGGTGCGGTGGAAGGCAACAGTCCTTTCCAGGTGGTCTGGATCTCCGATGAGGAACGCGATCGTCACCTCGACCAGGTCAACGACCTCGCCGCGCAGCAGCATCGTCATTACCCCGCCCCGATCGTCTTTGAGGGCAATGCCCCCGCGGAGATCCGCGAGAATGAACCGCTCCGCTTTGCACTGGAAGCCAAACCCGCAAAAACCCCAGTGGAAGCCCGCTGCTGGCTTGGTGCGCCGAATTCCATCAAGGGGCCAACCGAGGCTGTCTTCCAGCGCCAGAGCGGCAATCATCTGCTGATGGTCGGCCAGCGCGACGAAGCGGCGCTCAGCTTAATCGCTACCTCACTCATCTCCCTGGCGGCGCAATACCCCGTCGGCAGTGCGAAGTTTGTGCTCATCCACGGTGCGACGCCCGGCACCGCTGAAGGCGACTTCATCGACCGTGTCGTCGCAACGATCCCGCATGGAGTCACCGTCAGCCGAGGACACGACATTGCCGAGGTGATGAACGATCTCTCGGCCGAGTTGAAGCAACGCACCGGCAGCGGTGAATCCGCCGACGGCGCCCCTTCCGTGTTCCTCTTCATCTACGGCCTGCAGAAGTTCAAGAAGCTGCGGCATGAGGATGATTTCGACTTCGGCATGAGCAGCTCCGACTCGGGTCCGAAACCGAGCGCCGTGCTGAACGACATCATCCAGGAAGGGAGCAGCTACGGGATGCACATCTTTGCGACTATGGACACGTTCAACAACGTGAACCGCTTCCTCAGCCGCAAAGCGCTCACGGAATTCGAAATGCGTGTCGTCTTCCAGATGAGTGCAAACGATTCCGCCAGCCTGATCGATTCGCCAAAGGCCAGCATGCTCGGCCTCCACCGCGCCATCTTCTACAACGAGCAGGCCGGCCACATGGAGACCTTCCGCCCATATGCCATGCCGGATGGCGAGTGGATCAACGAAACCAGCGAAAAGCTGGGACGCCCCGCCTGACGGGGCGCTTTTGGAGTGCGGTGGCAAGTCCCGCGACTGCGGGACGCGACACCGCTTTGCCAGGGGCAAGGCGGTGGGGGTGTGGGAAGCAGAGAACCGCTCCTAACGAGAAAGCGCCCCCCACTGCTCACGTACGAAGTTCCCGCCTTCCCAGCTCCACAGGTCCTCTGCGCAGGCAAATCACTCTCCCTTCCAAGGCGGTGGCGCGTCCCGCCTCCGCCCCCGACGCGGCACCGCACTCAAGGGTGCCGCTCGTATTTCGCCCCTCACTGCACCGTCACCCGTCGCTCCAGGAGAGTCGTTCCAGTCAGCCGGAAATACTCGGCGATTGCCTTGTTATAATCCGAGCGCGCCCGCAGTTCCGCGAGTTCCGCCGAGGCAAGCCGCTCCTGCAACTCCAGCACTTCGAACGTTGTGCCCGTTCCCGCACGCAGACGCTCCTCCGCCGCATCGAGACTTTCCTGGGCCAACCGCCGTGCCTCGCGGGTGGATTCGATTCGCTCGCGGTTTGTCGTGATCTGACCGGCCGCATTATCGACCTGCACGATGATCAGCTGTTCGAGCTGCTGCAGCCGAGCAAGTGCCTGTGCTGCCTCGATCTTGGCTGCGTTGTAGTTTCCGCGCGCAGTACGGTTGCCCAGCGGAATGCTAAAGATGGCGCCCGCCGACCAGTTCGAAGCGTCGCGCCGGCCGATCCGGTTCACGCTCGTGCCGAAATCATTATCGAATCCAATCAGGTTCAGGCTGCCCACAAGATCGAGTTGCGGTAGCAGCTGATCCTTACGCAGAAGCACCGTGATGTTCTGCCGTTCGATGTCGAGAATCGCCTGACGATAATCGGGGCGCAAAGCCAAGGCGCTGCGGATTCCAGCGGTCACATCCGGTGACACAAAGGGCGAAGGCGGCGGATCGATCTCCACCTTCAAGGCAAGCAAATGGATGAGATCGTTGGTCACCAGCCGCTTCAGGGCGTTCTGATTGTCCAGCACGTTGCGTCTTGCCAGAATGACCGCCTCCTCGCGCGCGGCAACCTCGGCGCGAGCGGTGGTGATATTCAGCGGTGTCATCACCCCGATCTCGGCGCGCTTGATGTTGTCCTCCATCAGGATCCGGGCAAGCTGCTGAGATCTCTCGGCGACTTTTAGATTCTGATAAGCGGTGTACAGATCGTTGTACACGTACTCGATGTCACGAATGACATTCATGATCTGGTCGCGGAGCTGCCATTCGGAAGCCTGCAGATTTCTCCGGGCGATCCGCACTCCTGCGAGATTCACATCAGTCCCGAATCCGCGGAGCAACGGTTGCCGCAAGCTCAGTCCGGCACTGGACTGCACATCTTCGTCAAAGGCATTTGCTGTCCCGCTGGCGGTGCTCGAGTTGAAACCAAGATCGTATGTGGTTCCGAGCGGCGTCCTTCCGGAAAGCCCGGCGCTCAGTTCATCCAACTGATTGACGCTCGAGAAGGGCTGGTGGACTCCCCGGCCGGTGAGCAGTCCAGTCTCTGGATCGCGCACTGGATCAAACAGATCGCGCCTGGTGCTTTCACCTGTTTGCGCAGAGAGACTGAAAAGAGGATCAAACTCCCCTAGCGAGCTCCTCACGCGCTCACGTGCGGCCTGCGGGCTGAGTTGCTCGATTTCGATGGAGTAGTTCTTTGCGAGCGCCATCCGGATGGCGGAATCCAGCGTGAGGTGGAGCACCTCCGGACGTGCAACGGGAACTTCCTCCTGCGCCAGAGCCGCCGAAATCGGCAGGGCCAGCACAGCGAGGCAGAGAAGGCGGGAAACAAAAGTCATGCGGGGAGAGGAACGCAAAGCGCAGAGTGCCGCTTCGCACAAGTAGAACCATCAATCCGCGTGCGGTTTCACGACTTAGGCCCGCTATGCAATTCGCAGGACCACCCGCAAAGTCCACCTCGCGGATTGAATATCTGCTAGAGTTTCTTGAGCAACCGATCGATCTCCACGTGCTGTTCGATCAGCGCCTGGATCTTGTCGATCTTCTCGACGTCGCCCGGGAGCGTCTTCACCGTCATGGAGTGGATCGAGCTGGCGACCGAATAGCTATCCAGCGGGGAGGCAATGATCGGCAGATCGGAATTCTTCATCAGCTCCAGGATTGGCGCGTTCGGCATCAGGTCTCCGGAAAGCACCAGTCCGGCGAGCGACTGGCCATCCATGTCCGACAAACTCGCCGTCGAAAGCGCCGCCAAAATCACATCCTCACGATCTCCCGGGGTAATCACCAGGGTGCCCGGTTTGAAGAACTCCATCACATGCGAGGAGCTCATCGCGCCGATGATCACCTTTTTTACCCTCCGGCGTGACCGCTCGCGGCCATTGATAAACTGACCTTTGATCGTTTTCGAAATCTGGCCGAGAGTCGCATTCGCGAGGATCGGCTCCTCCGGGATGCAGCCGAGAAGATCGATTCCGAGCCGCGCAAGCCCTCGCTGGGCGAAGTCGCGAACGTACTCGAACTTCGAAGGCATCACCTTGTTGATAATCACCCCAACGAGTTCCACGCCTTCCTTATCAAAGAGTGCTTTATTGAGAGCCACCTCATCGATCGGGCGACCAATACCGCCCTTGGCAACCAGGATCACCTTGCTCCCGAGCAGATGCGCCACCCGGGCATTGGAGAGATCAAACACCGAGCCCACACCGGCATGCCCCGTCCCCTCGATGATCACGAAGTCCTTCTCCCAAGCCGTGCGATCGAACGAGTTCTGAATCCTGCGGACGAGAAACTCGTTATTCGACTGCTCGATGTATTTCCGGGTGAAATCCGGCTCCACGGCGATAGGGCTCATCGCCTCCAGCGGAGTATGCACGCTGAAGGTCTGCTCGATCAGCACCGAATCCTCGTCGATGCGTTTACCATCCACTTCGACGAACCGTTGCCCAACCGGCTTGATAAAACCGATTCGCCCGCCGATTCGCTTTCGCAGCGCTGCAAAAAGCCCCAGGGAAGTTGTGGTCTTGCCATCATTCTGCTGAGTGGCGGCGACGAAAAGGCGTGGAGTGGTGGTGTTCACGCAGTGAACAGTTGAGAGTTTGGAGTTTTGAATTGAGAGCCGCCGCAAAAAACGCGGAACGGCTCCCGGAAATGGATGAAGAGCTTCAGAACCGGGACAGGATCAGCTCTGATTCTTGATCTTAATCTAACTCTTACTCTCCTCGTGTGACGGAGCCGTTCCGAGGGAGAGTAAGATTAGGATTATGATTAAGAGTACGAAGTGATTCGGTCGTACTGACGATTACGCCTCGACTTCCGACGGTGGATAAAGGCGGCGATACTCGATCGCCTGCAGACCGCAGATTGCGGCGACGCCGAGAATGTCATCCTCGCTTGCGCCACGGGAGAGATCGGCGCAAGGCTTCGAGAGGCCTAGCAGGATCTGACCGTAAGTCTCCGCACCGGCGAGATGCTGGACGAGCTTGGCGGCAATGTTACCCGCGTTGAGATCGGGGAAGATCAGCACATTAGCGCGACCGGCCACGAGGCTGGAGGGTGCCTTGCGCTCGGCAAGATCCGGCAGAATCGCCGCATCGACCTGCATTTCACCGTCGATCTCCATCTCGATCATCTGGTCCTCAGCCTTCTTC
>CBINJX010000195.1:0-7803 GCA_966251085.1 uncultured Verrucomicrobiales bacterium | reverse complement strand
GGCAGCGCAATTCCACTTGGGCGCGCTCAAAACCGAAAAGCGCTACAATCCCGCGATCGCTCCGCCTTTCTCTACATAGCCCGCCGCGAAATCACTCACGCACATTGCGCCGAACCCGGCGTGTTTTCCGTATGCGACTCCGGCCACGGTATAACGCGGATTGAAGATATTCTTCCGGTGACCTCGTCCTGGCACGCCGCTATCCACGATCCAGGCGCAAACGATTCCCCGGGCATCACGACTCCCATAGTAGATGTTTTCTGCAGCGCTCCCGACCCATTGCCCGTACCGGTTGATCCGGGTAAAAGGAGTGCTGCCGCCACGGCCGAAATGTCCCCGTCCGCCGCGCGGGCCGAGATCTGCCACATGAGCGCGGGCGCCCAGGCTCATCCCCGCCGAGTAGGCGAGGGGAGGGAGCGGCCGGGCGCGCTGGAGGAACCGGACCGCCTCCGCCACATCACGGGTTGATGCGCGTTGCCCACTCATCGCGGAAGCAAGCAGATGGGCATAACGCTGCGGCTGTGTCCGGGCGAGATTCAGCTCCGCAAGGACTTGGGAAGAAAGATCCTGCGCGGAAGCATGGCCGAGCCATACAGTGCTGAACAAGGCAGCAAAGAGGACAAGAAAACGAGGGCAGGAAAGCATCGCGTCTTTGATAAAGCAGGAGTGATGCCGTGAGGGTGGGGTATCCAACTATGCAGGGGGGCGTGCGCAAGTAACGGAGCCGGTCGCGCACGTCTCTTCGTAAATAAACTGCAATGCCATGTCTGGATACATTTGTCTGCAGGCCCCGACAGGCTTGGAAACAGCCAATGAACTTACAGACACTCACTGACTGAGAGTTGCAAAACTAGGTTAGGAACCCATCCGGATAGGCTCTAAGTTTCACAACTCCCTGTAGCAGAAGGGTGGAGCGCCCAGTAGCCTCGGGGGGGGGAACATTACAGCGGAGTAGTTCAGGTTGTCCGCAAACGAGTGCCCTTTCGAACTCGCCAACCTCCAGATTTCTCAAGAAATCGCTACAATTTCACCGCCTCTGGATGGTTCAGGTGAGTGAAAAACATTGCAGTGCTGTAATGTTTCTGCAACGATCGCGCTCGCTTGAGGCTCCCCAAGCGCTTTCCCTCATCCGCTCCCTCCCCATCGTTATGGCCAATCCGCGTCTGCGCACCCCTCGTGTCATTCTCTCCACCGGTATCGTAGCCCTTCTCGGCAGCGTTGCTGTGTCTGTTCCGCGTTCTCACGCGGCTGATGTCATCAAGGCAAACAACACCTCCGCATTGAACACTGGCGCCAGCTGGGAGTTGGGCGCGCTGCCTACAGCGGGCGACGTGGCGGTGTGGGATTCGACAGTGACCGGCGCTAACTCTGTGACGCTGGGTGGAGATCTGAGCTTCGGCGGATTGAAGATTCTGAATCCGGGAGGCGCGGTGACCATCGGCACAGGCAATACGCTGACCCTGGGCGCTTCCGGGATCGATATGTCGGCGGCGACGCAGGCGCTTACGATCAACTCCGGCGTGGCGCTTGGCGCGGCTCAAACCTGGAATCTCGGCAACAGCGGGCAAACTCTCCGGATCGGGGGAGCACTGAGCCTGGGGGCGAATGCGCTGACGCTCAGTGGCGGAACTCATTTCCTTACGGGTGTCATCAGCGGCACGGGAGCTTCCGGTTCGCCAGCGCTCACGATCGGTGGGGCGCATGCCGCGAACGTCGTTCTTTCCGGCGCTAACACCTACACGGGGCAGACGGTGATCACCAGTGGCTCCATCCTGGGGCTCAGCAGTGCCGGCGCTCTCGGCTCCAATGCTGTCGGTAGCGAGACGATTGTACAGGCCGGAGGTACGCTCAATATCGGCGGCCAAAACGTCAATAATGCTCCAGCTCCGGGAAGCCCCGGTGAGGAGATCCGGATCGCGGGAAGCGGCGTGGGGGGAATGGGTGCGCTGATCAATACTTCCGGCACCGGTACCAACACGCTGGCCAAGGTGGTGCTAACCGCCGACGCGACCATCAGCGCGGGCGGATCGACTCCAGCTTCCTATGGCACCGGTGGAAATATTGTGACCTCTGCCGGCGGCCGTATCGATGTCCGCCTGAATGCAGCGCCCACAGCTGGTCAGAAGCACCTCGATCTCGCTGGTTTTACCCTGACGAAAACAGGCGGTCACCTGCTTGCAATCGTGAATGCGGATGTCTCCGAGGGCAATATCGTGGTGAACGAAGGACAGCTGGCATTCGAGTCGAACACTTTGGTCCAGGGGAATGGTACGATCACGGTGAACCCCAATGGAAAGCTGAGTTTCTGGTCGGTTGCCAATGCCGCGAATATCACGCGGAATATCGTGGTGAATGGCGGCACGATTGGTGACCCGACCAGCACGGGCGCAGCGCAGACGATCAATGCACCCATCAGTATTACTGGTGCACAGAATCCGAACTTCGTCGCGATCTCCGGCAACGGCACCAACCTCGCCGGAACGATCTCGCAATCTGCCTTTACCGGCACGGAGGTCGCGAAGCGGGGTGGGGGGCTTCTTACCTTTTCCAATACGGCCAACAGCTACTCCGTTCCGACCACGATCTACGCCGGAACATTGCGCGCCAGCTTTGGGACAAACCTGGGCTCGGGCGGAACGGATGGCTCTCCTGCTGTAACCAGCACGGACACTCCGCTCGGCGCCAACTCGACGATCACCATCGCCGGTGGCACGCTCAGTCTGCGGGCCAACATGGACAATAATGGCACGGTCCAGACATGGGCTCTGGAGAAAGACATCATCGTGGATCGGGCGCAGGGAACGATGGATTTCGATCGTCTCTCAAACGGCTCCCAGACCAACAAGAACGTCCGGGTCAATTCCCTGACGTTTGCAGCTCCCTCGGCAGCAAACGGCTATTCGATCGGCCAGAATCAGCTGACCTTCAATCAGGGGAACACTCATCGCATCGAGATTCCCAAGATGACGATGAACAGCGACACGGTGCTCGCCACGGGGGACTTTATCCTGAGTGGTGACGTGCTCTCGGCTGGTAAAAACAGCCTCGTCCATAGTGGCGGCAATTCCTGGGGATTCATTAACTCCGGCACGCAGGAGTTCAATGCGTTGTACAACCTCGGGAACGCCACCTTGCGCATCGGCAGCATGTATGGGACGTCGATTACGAACGACACCGTTACCGCGGGCTCCGGGCCTATCGTAAACGCGCCGAACAACTCGATCACCTTCCGGACTCCTACCAACATTGCGGAGGGGCAGACAATCGAGGTGCTCAGCCAGCGGGTGAACCAATCCACAGTAAACTTCGAGCAGTTCACCTCGGTCCCAACTAATTTGCGTGCCTTGGGAAGCGGTGTCATCGGCGTCGGAAATGCCACTGCATTCAGCGATATCGATCTCAGCCGAATCGGCGATGGCACGTTCCGGATCGGTTCCAACTTCTCGGGCTCAGGCAACGGAACCATCGTGGGAACGATCACTCCCGGCGCAGGCAACCTCGTGCGTCTCGGTGCGGGCGGTACATTGACGGTCTCGGGGGAAAACCGCGTCACTGGGAGCGCTGCGCTCGACGTGGGATCCGACCTGATCAACGGCGGATTCCGCGCCTCGAGCAACGGTGCGGCCCAGAACGGAACGGTGCTTCTCACCGGGGCAAACGACTATACTGGTGGCACGACGGTAAACCGCAGCAGCACCCTGAGGTTCCAAAGCGCGGGTGGTATCGGCTCGGGGGCGGTCGATGTTTTCGGAACGCTCACGGCGGAACGAAATGCCACGTTCACTGCTGACGGTACGAGCAATGTAAACACCGTCCGTCTGTTGGGCGGATCTACGCTGTTCCTCGACAACAGCGCGGTCACCGCAGCGACGGATGTGAATCGCTGGGGCGATTCGACTCCGATCTCGCTCAACAACACGACCCTGACGGTCTCCTCTCGCAATCTTGGCGCCTCCGATACGATCGAGGCCTTTGGCGCGATGAGTGTAGCGGGCGGAAACGTGCTCAACCTGAACCGTACGCAATCGGTGAACGGTCACAATGTACAGGTCACCGTGGATAGCCTGAGCCGTTCAAATGGGGGAACGCTCGAACTCGTGCGTACCACGGGAACGGGAGCTGGTTACACGGTGGGTCAGAAGTTCATGGTGACGAACGGCGCTCCCACGGTCACCAATGGCATGATCGCACCCTGGATCGTGGCCCAGAACAACGGGCCGGCAGAGTTTGTGACTTACAATGCTGCCACGGGTGTCGGCATCGCCACTTACGATAATACGATCACAACCGGCACTTACACAGCCGGGGCGCTCAACTTCAACGGCACTGCAGGAGGCAAGGTCCTCGTCACCACTGCGGATCTTACGCTGCAGGATAATCCGACGCTTTACGCACTTCGCAGCGAGCGGACGATCAACACGAGTGGCGCCAACACAGGCATCACGCTGCGCAGCGGAGGGCTGATCCTGCGGAACGTCTCGGACAACACGACGCTCGACATCAAACCTGCGATCACTGCCAACAACGGCACAGGAAACACGGAGTTGTTCGTGCATACGCTGAGCGGCGGTAGTGGACGGAATTACCAGATCAGCGGCGCGATCACGGCAAACGGCCTGACGAAGTTCGGCAGCGGTAATCTGCTACTGACAACAGCGAGCCCGAACCTCACCGGGCCGGTATCGGTCAATGCGGGTACGCTCGAGCTTCGTACGGCGGGAGCGGCTGGGAACGGTTCGATCAACCTTGCCGGTGGCCAGCTGAACGTACGCATCAATGGTGCAGCGGCGACATACACCAACGGCATCAGGGTAGCGGAGAATATCCCGTTTGCTGTTCTCGATGTGGGGAATCTTTCCACATCGAACAACGCCTCGGCGCTCACCTTCGATGGCGCCAGTGCAGGGACATCCGGCCTGGTTCTGTCGGGGTCGCCTGGAGCGCAAGGGCAAACCTTCCGCCTCCAGACAAACGGCAACGGAACAGGATCGAGCGTTTCGGGGATCACCCTTGGCAACAATATGGCGAACTCCTTCACGGGGAACGTCACCCTGGATATCACTGGCACTCGCACGCTGACGCTGAACAACAATCCGACGATCAGCGGCACCAATCCAGTCATCACCAAGTCGGGTGACGGAACACTGGTGATCGGAAGCAATGGCGGAACACCGACCGCAGCCACGGGAACGACAGTCGTGCTCGATAACGGAACGCTCGAGATGCGCAGCACCAACACATTTGGAAGCACCGGCGCGACCACGAGCCTTGTGCTGAACCGCGGCACGCTGAATCTCCGGCGTGACGGCGATAGCACGTTCGGCAACACCGCCGGTTACCCGGTGGCGCTCAATGGCAATGCCTCGATCTCCACGGATCGCGCCTCTTCGACGAACAATGCCGTTCACACCCTCGGCAAACTCACGATCAAGGATGGGGTGACGCTTACCGTGAATCACGGGAACGGATACGCTCTCGACTTCACAGGCGCAGAGTTGAAGGGAACCGCATTCATTGCCCCCACGGGCACATCGGTTGGAAATCAGAATTCCGGTGCGCGCATCCAGGGGGAGATCTCCGGCGGCGCGCTGGTGAAAACCGGCGCCGGGTACCTGCACCTCATGGGCTCCGACAGCACGTATGACGGCGGTACCTACGTGCAGCAGGGATTCCTGCGCTTGCGCGGTACGAACGCCGCAGGCACGGGAACGGTGTACGTGAACCCGGGGGCGGTGATTGATTTCAACAGCGCTTCAAACCTCGGCGCGAACCAGAAGCTCGTGCTGCGCAGCAATAGCGCATTCCCGACGATGGTCAGCGTGAACACCAACGGTGTGTCTCATCCGACTGGGGCCAATGTTGATTTCAGCGCTGCACCCACGGGTATCGTTGGTCTCAGCAACGGCGCGACTGTCTATAACAACGCGATCGACCTCGGTGCGCTGTACGGTGGCCGCTGGTCGCTGGGTGGCATCCCGCAGGGTGCGTATGATCCGCGTTATACGGCTGATTCACTGGGGGTAGGTGCCGATAATCTCTATCGCCTTGGCGGTGGCGGCACTTCGTTTGCCATGAGCATCAGCGATGTGAACGGGACACCGCGCAACAATCTGCTCACGGGCGCCGCAAACAGTGTGCGGCTTGGCTTTGATTCCGGAAACATCCTGTCAGCCGCTGCGGGTAACTATCAGTTCATCATCGGCGGTACCCAGGATTTCGGCGGAGACACGACGATTCACCGGGGCATGGTCGCCCGTCTCGGGTCCGCTGCCGCGGGCGGTAAATCAGGGCTGAGCAGTGGCAAGATCGATCTCTTCGGAGCGCTCCTGCTCAGCTCGAATGCAACGCTGCAGGACGGTGGGGTCTCGACCAATCAGATCGTGCTGCACCCGGGATCGATGCTCCAGCTCGACAGCAACAACAGTGTGGCGACCAACATGGGAGCCGCGAACGTCGCAGACCGCATCGCTGACAATCAGGCCATCGCCCTGAACGGCGCCATGCTCGATGTCATCGGGAATAACAACAACGCCACCACGGAAACTCTCGGCGACACGACCTACAGCCGCGGCGCACGTATCCGTACCGCCAGGAACGGCACGGGAAGCACGACCCTGACGCTGAACAGTCTCTCTGCAGTTGGAAGCAAGGGCAACACGCTGACGATCCAGACTGCCGGTGCCGGTACGCTGGGTACGAATGATCGTATCATCGTCACCAATAATGCGCCTGTACCGGTGAACGGGATGGTGAACCCGCAGATCGTGAACGCCACGGACAGCAGCTTTGTCACCTACGATGCGGTGGATGGCTTCAAGAACGTGCAGTACGAAAACACGTTCACAGCCGCCGGTGCGCTCACTGCCGGGATGGCTCCGACTGCAAAGGTGGACATCAGCAGCGGGGGCACGATGACCCTCTCTGACAATCCGGTGGTCTATGCACTCCGGACTAACCGGGATATTAACAATGCCGGGCCCTACAATCAGCTGACTCTCCGCAGCGGCGGCCTGATCGGGTTTGGCAACGCGCTCACGATTCAGCCGAACCTCGTCTTCAACGACGGTACCTCCAACGTAGAGGCGCGGATCTATGCTGGAAACACGATCAATATCAACGGAACGATCACTGCGGACGGCGTGGTGAAGAGCGGTAACAGCGCGCTTGTCATCAATGTTCCTCAAACCGGCTATGCCAGTGGCTGGACGGTCAACTCGGGCGATCTGCAGTTCAATGACCTGAATGGGGCCGGGCAATCCGTTCCTGGTAACGCGATCACAGTAAATGCCACGCAGACGACGTCCGGGCAGGCGACACAGACATGGAACATGTCCCGTGTTGTCTTCACCAGGGATACAGGCACGCCGGAACTTGCCACCTTTACTGGTGGTCCCATCACTGTGGTGAACGAGGGCACCGTGCGCGTTCAGGGTGGCGACAACCGCAATCTCCAGATCCCGGCGGTGACCGCGGTGAGCACGGGAAGCGGCAGCAGTGCGGCACTGACGCTGGATGTTCCGAACAACCGCTTCCGCGCATTAATCCCGAGCCTCACACTCGAGAGCGATACCATCGCACGCGTCCTCGACTCCGGCAGCACCGGAGACACGGGCCGCATCACGGCTGCGGTCGTGAACTCCCTGGTGGGCACGGGTAAGAACCTGACGAAGATCGGCAATCGCACGCTCGAACTGGCGGGCGACAACTCGACGACCTTCACCGGTGGTACGATTACGGTCGGTCAAGGCACTATCCGGGTTCTGCACAATGGCTCCCTCGGAAGTGCTACCACGACTGCGACGT
>CBINJX010000194.1:0-7827 GCA_966251085.1 uncultured Verrucomicrobiales bacterium | reverse complement strand
CATTCGTCATTCGTCATTCGTCATTCGTCATTCGTCATTCGTCATTCGTCATTCCTTCATCCCTCCCACCACCTCCGGCCGCTTATACCACATCCCACACGCCTCCCGGCGCATCAGCCCGCCCGGGACGGCGAGGCAGATCATCTGCCATAGAAGCTGCCGTCCATTGTACCACTCCAGCTTCCGTGCGGAGGTGGTAATCGGCGCTTCCGTCAGCACCTTGAAACTGAATCCACGTTTTCTCCCCCACGCCTGCACCTTGCGCGAAAAGACCAGCTCCTCACCGGCGTACATTTGCTGGCTAAACCCGCCGACATCCGCCCAAGCCTCGCGATAGCAGTACACATATGATCCCGCAGCCATGTGGAAGAACGCCGACACCCAGTTCCAGAACCGGGTGAGAGTCGCAGGAAATCCGCCCAGATTACTCCGGTCAAAGCGAAGCACCGCCCCGCCGCCGCACACCTTCCCCGACTGAAATCGATCAATCGTCGCCTTGAGCAGGTCGGGATTCAGAAATGTGTCGGAATCGATGAAAATCAGCCATCTTCCCAGCGCATGCGCGGCCCCGGTATTCCGTGCGCGCGAGATCTGGTTGTGAGGTTCAAAAACCACATTTGCTCCAGCGGCCCGGGCAAGTTCGGCGGTACGGTCGCTGGAATTGTTGTCGCAGACAACGATCTCGTACGACGTCCACCCCACGCGGGCAAAACTCTCGCGCACGGCACTAATGGAACTCTCAATCAGCCGCTCTTCGTTGAAAGCAGGCATTACCACGCTGATCGTCGGCTTTTTGTCCTGGGGCATTTCGCTCTGTGACATTTCAGGGCCGCAAGATAAACGAGAATCTCCGAAATGCCACGGGAGGTAATCCGCCTACCTCGCTTGCATCGATGCTTCAGGTGATGAGTACCGTTCGGATTAACGTCTGGAGCGACTATGTCTGCCCGTTCTGCTATCTGGAAGAGCCAGTGTTGGAACAACTTAAACGGGAGCTAGGAGACAAGGTCGAGATCGTCTGGCGCGCCTTTGAGCTTCGCCCGGAACCGGAGCCGACCCTCGATCCACAGGGTGACTATCTCCGTGATACTTGGGCCCAGGCAGTTTATCCGATGGCGGAGCACCGAGGAATGACGCTCCGTTTACCGCCCGTGCAACCGCGCAGCCGTCTGGCGCATGAAGCCGCCGAGTTTGCCCGGGAGCAAGGCCGGCACGCCGCGATGAACCACGCGCTTTTCCGGGCATTCTTCGAAGAAGGACGCGATATCGGCGACAAAGAGGTGCTGTTGGAGATCGGAGCCGAGGTAGGGCTGGACCGTGATGAGTTGAATCATGCTTTGGAAACCCATCGGCATTGGGAGCACGTGCTGAGCGATCAGGGCCTGGCACATGAACTCGGACTCTCCGGCGTCCCGGCAATGGTCATGTATCAAACCGACAATCCTGCCGAAACTGCGACAGTGCTCAGTGGCGCGCAGCCTTACGAAATGGTGCGAGCAAGGGTGGAGCAGGTAGCCGCCGCACAATAGCCCCATCGCCCCCGGCTATCCTCAAAGATGCAACTGAGGATACTGCCAATCCTCCCACGACCCGGGGCATTGATGTGTGGGGCAATGAAAATGCACCACACCATGTTCATCCTCACTCAATCGGATGTCGTGCCCGGTAAACAGATGCTCGCACCGGGCACAAAACCGCATCTCACTCAGCGACCACCACTGCTTGCAGGGGTCGCTGGCTTGAAACAATTTCAGCTTACGTCCGTCTGTCTGGGGGAGAGCGGACATGGCCGGGCCTTAAGCCGTTTCCTTCTTCGCTTCGCGGGAGTCGACAGCCTGCGGCTTCTCAGTGGCAGCCGGTGTCACGATGGCTTTACCAACAAAGGCAGCGCCATCCTCGATGACAGCACGAGGGGATTTCAGATCCCCCACCAGTTCGGAGTCGGCCATCAGCTCACAGCGATACTCCGCCGTGACGTTCCCCTTGACGCAGCCATAGATGGCCACGTTTCCGGCATAGATGTCCCCGTTAATGCTGCCGTTGTAACCAACCGTCAGTGCTCCTGAAGAAAGGATCTCACCTTCGATTTTTCCGTCTGCAATCAATTCGCCTTCAAAGGTGACGGTTCCTTTGATCTCAACGTCGCTGGATATGATATTCTGGGTGCGCTCGGGCATGCGGACTCCTAGCGCAGGTCGCGAGCCATGCCAACGGATTTGGGCGAGAACTTTACTGAAATTTGCGATTTCCCGGGAAAGGTGGGGCATACCGGACAGGTGCAAATCCCGAAGGAATCGGGTAAATTCGAGACCAAGAAACCATGGAACCGTACATCAAATCGAAATCTCCCCTGCGGGGAGATCGCAAGCCGCGGATTCAGCATGGGGCAGGATTGCCACGCATTGAGCGGCGGCAGAAAGAGGAAGTGGCAGCCACCCGCCGGGCTTTGAAAAAAGCCGCTCGCAGGGAGGGGCGACGGGAGATTGAGGAGGCGGAGTGAGCTGACGGCAGAGCGGTCGCGTCGCCGACCGCCGTGAAAAGAAAGGCGCGGACGGTGCTTTCACCCTTCGCCAAGGCGCTCGCGGTGCGAGGGCCTCATCAAGGATTCATCTCCCTACTCCGCCCCGCAGGAACAGCCGGAGGGGCGATGTAATCCTAGCATTATGATCGAAGATCTCTGGTACAAAAACACCGTCGTCTACAGCCTGGACCTCGAGACGTTCATGGATGCCAATGGCGATGGGGTCGGAGATTTCGAGGGGCTGATGCAGCGGCTCGATTACCTTTATGCACTGGGAATCGACACACTCTGGATCGCGCCTTTCCAGAAGACCCCCAATTGCGATAACGGGTACGATATCTCCGACTACTACACGGTCGATCCGCGCCACGGCAGCAGCGGAGATTTCGTGGAATTTATTCACGAGGCGAAAAAGCGGGGACTGCGAGTGATCATCGACCTTGTGGCAAACCACACCTCCGATCAGCATTTCTGGTTTCAGGAAGCACGCAAGGACCCCGGTTCCAAGTTCCGCAACTGGTATATCTGGTCAAAAAAACGCCCGGCCGACTGGAACAAGGGAATGGTCTTTCCCGGTGTCCAGAAAGCGACCTGGACCAAGGATGAAGTCGCCGGCGAATATTACTTTCACCGGTTTTACAAATTCCAGCCCGACCTGAATATCGACAACCCGGAAGTCCGCACGGAGATCCGGCGAATCATGGGTTTTTGGCTGCAACTTGGCGTCGATGGCTTCCGCGTGGACGCGGTACCGTTCATCCTCGAGAGCAAGAAAGCAGGGGAGGAAGGCGCACAATGTTTCAAGTACCTCGAGGAGATGCGCCGCTTCCTGCAATGGCGCTCACGTGACGCCATTCTCCTGGGCGAGGCAAATGTGCCACCACCAGCCCACCTGAAGTATTTCGGAGACGACGGGGGCAACGGGATTCACATGATGTTCAACTTCTGGGTGAACCAGCACCTGTTCTATGCGTTGGCCTCCGGCGATGCAGGCCCATTGGCAGAAGCCCTCAAGGCCACCCGGAACATTCCGCAAACCTCTCAGTGGGCTCAATTCATCCGAAATCACGACGAACTCGATATCGACCGGCTTCCCGAGGAGCAGAAGGCCAAGGTTTTCGAAAAATTCGGTCCCGATGAAAACATGCGCCTCTATGGCCGAGGCATCCGCCGCCGGCTCGCCCCCATGCTGGGCAGTCGTGCGCAGCTCGAGTTTGCATACAGCGTGCTCTTCTCCCTGCCTGGCACACCGATTCTCCGCTATGGCGACGAGATCGGAATGGGGGAAGATCTCTCGCTGAAGGAACGCGCTGCGGTCCGGACTCCCATGCAATGGGGAGATGAGCCAAATGCCGGATTCTCCCTTGCGGACAAGACCGTGCACCCGGTCATCGATGAAGGCCCTTATTCCTACAAGCATGTAAATGTGGATAAGCAGCGTCGCGATCCTGACTCCCTTTTCAATTGGACCGCACAGATGATCCGCATCCGCAAGGAATGCCCTGAGATCGGCTGGGGTACATGGGAAGTCCTGAAAACCGAAGCCCCGGGAGTACTGGCGATCCGCTATGACTGGCGCGGCAATTCCCTCGTGATCCTGCACAACTTCATGGATCAGCCCGTGGAGGTAAAAATCAGCCCCGGAGTGAAGGGCGGAGAACGGCTGGTCAACCTCCTGGTTAACGACGAAAGTTTTGCCCGGGACGATGGCTCCCATCACATCACCCTGGAGTCCCACAGCTACCGCTGGTACCGCGTCGGCAGCATGAACTACGTCCTGAAGCGCCACAAAATGTGACCGCCTCGGTGGGCGCAATAAACGGTGCGCACGCGAATGCCTGTCACCTATGCAACGCAAAGCATCCGCCGTCTGGAAAGGTGACCTGAAATCCGGAAAAGGAACCGTCTCCACCGAATCCGGAGTCCTCTCGAACAATGCCTACTCCTTCAGCACCCGGTTCGAGAACGAGAAGGGCACAAATCCGGAGGAACTCGTAGGCGCCGCACACGCAGGCTGTTTCTCAATGGCGCTCTCCGCCATCCTCGGCGAATCGGGGATCACTCCGGAGAGCATCGAGACCGAGGCAACGGTCACAATGGAGAAAGTCGGCGACGGGTTCGCCGTCACGAAAGTGCACCTCAACGTTCGGGGACGCATCCCCGGTGGTGATGAAAACGCCTTCATGACCGCCGCGAATAAGGCAAAGGAAGGATGCCCGATCTCCAAGCTGCTCAAGGCGGAGATCACGATGGATGCGAAGTTCGAGGGGTAGTGGGTGAGAAGTAATCAGTAAGCCAGTAATCAGTAGCTCCGATGTACGCGTCCGGAGACTGATTACTGACTTACTGACGCACTGATTACTTCGCCTTTTGTGACACGCCCCGCCCTTGCCACACGCCCCCTTCCCCGGCAGGTTCCGGGTTCATGCAGCCGAAGTACCACTTCGCCAGTGACAATACCTCCGGTCTCTGCCCTGAGGCATGGGAGGCGCTCCAAGCCGCAAATGAAGGCTACTGCGCCTCCTATGGGGATGACGATTTCACAAGAAATGCCTCCGATGCGCTACGGACCGTTTTCGAAACGGATTGCGACATCTATTTCGTCTTTAACGGCACGGCCGCCAACTCGCTCGCCCTCGCCGCACTCTGTCAGTCGTACCACAGTGTGATCGTCCACGAGACGGCACACGTGGAAACCGATGAATGCGGGGCGCCGGAGTTCTTCTCCAACGGCACCAAGATCCTCCTGGCGCAAGATGAGGGGAAGATTCGTCCGGAGACCGTGGAAAAGCTGGTGACCAAACGGCAGGATATCCATTTCCCGAAACCGAGGGTGCTCAGCCTCAGCCAACCGAGCGAATTGGGATTGCTGTATCGCCCCGAGGAAATCCGCAGCCTGACAGACATCGCGCGGAAACACGGGCTCAAGGTGCATATGGATGGCGCCCGCTTCCCCAATGCCATCGCCTCACTCGGCGTCTCCCCGAAGGAAATCACGTGGCAAGCGGGGGTGGATGTCCTCTGCTTTGGAGGCACAAAAGCCGGCATGGGCTTTGCCGAGGCAGTCATCTTTTTCGACCGGGAGCTTTCCCGGGAGTTCGCCTGGCGCTGCAAACAGGCCGGACAACTCGCCTCCAAGATGCGTTTCCTCGCCGCCCCCTGGGCTCCCCTGCTCCAGAGCGGCGGATGGCTGCGCTATGCCAAGCGTGCAAACGATTGCGCCCGAATGCTTGCGGAAGGATTGGCGAAAATGGACGGCATCCGCCTGCTCCAGCCAGTAGAGGCAAACGCGGTGTTTGTAGAAATACCGGCACACATTGCCGAGAGCCTCCGGCACTCGGGCTGGCGATTTTACACCTTCATCGGTGGCGGTGCCCGTTTCATGTGCTCATGGAAGACGGAACCGGAAGACGTGCAGGCGCTATTGGCGGCCTTTAGACAGGCGATTAGTGAGACAGAGGCGTAATTTGTAGCACGAACTTGCGATTACCCTCCCGATGGCAGGGCGGTCGCGCGGAGGGCGCATGGAGAACTAGTAGCTATTCCACGCCCCCCTGAAAAAGGTGCAGCCCCTCGGGACCGAGTGGTCGCCGAAGGGCTGCTGTTCCCCCCAGAACGATTTAGAACTTATAGAAACATTGCATGTTTGCAATGAAAAAGTTCATCTGCTTTATTATTTGGACACAGCAGGTCCTCGCGTGTAGGAGGTCCGCCTCCCAAAATCTGGACGATCTTGGGCACCTTGGCAGGAGATCATGGCAATAGGAGCTGGTGCTCTGACGGATGATAGCCCGTCTGTTGGGTTCGATCCCCACGTTGCCACTTCGCCGGAAATCGGGCGTTTTACTCTGAATGGTTCATAACTCGGGACGGAACAGGATCTTGTTTCCTGCAGCGCCCCCGGATTTCCCGGTGACGTTCAGTTATCCCATTCCTCCCTGTTGGCGCGAGCGGAGCTGCGTAAACAGATTGCGGTGCGCTGAAATGATCCGATTCCTTGCAGCCGGATCGGGATTGAGGTCGGTCTGTCCCCTCAGGTAAGTGCCGCCGAGTACAATTCCGTCGGCTCGGGGGAACATGTAGTAATCTCCAAAGATCAGGTTGTAATCGACTCCTGGCTGCGGCATCAGGATCGAAAGCTGCCCCTTCACGGGAATCAATTCCGTCTCGCCGGTAAGCGGGCCAGCACCGAGACCGGTGCAGTTGAAGATCACGTCGTAAGGCAACCGTAAGAGTTCCTCCCGGGAAGGAATTTCCCAGACTTCGATCCTCGCCCCACCCGCCTGCACCTCGGAAAGCAAGGTGGAGAGATAGGTCGACGGCTCGATCATCATCGAGAAAAAGCGGCGGACATAAGGGAGAGGAAAAACATGTTCACCCGGCCCGAAATCGCGAAAGGCGATTTGCAGGTCGTGCAGCGCGCCGCCTGGACCGCTCATCCAGCCGTTCGCATGGGGACGCTCGCTCAAATAGTAGTTAGGCAGCCAGCGTATGCCCCAACGAGGACCAACCAACTGCTGAAATTCCAGATACGAAAGGCGTGCAGCTTCGACAAAGCGGCCACCGAATTCCTCGGTTCGACGGCTCGCATCGAAAACGGAAAACGGCCACCACTGTGCACCGGACATGTTCGACGTGGTTTCCGGCGGAAGCGCCTTCGCCAAGAGGGTCACGTGTGCACCGTAACGTTGTAACAGGCGGGCGGTGCTCAATCCCATCACACCACCACCGACCACGACGCACTTGCGGCCCGAAACCGCTCCCGCCAGGCGCACGGCCTGAAGCGCAGTCCCCCACGACAGGCTCATTCCCCCGCCGCCATGGCCGTAATGATGGATCAAAACCTTTCCTTCGGTTTCCTCCTTCCGGACAACGAAGCCGGAGGGGCGGAAAGGACGCAAACCGACGATCGTACGGATCTCCCGGGAGGGATCGACTTCGACTGGGACCAGAGTCGAGCCCTCCAGAGGCTCACGCGGCGGCGGCGGCTGCTCCGCTTCCGACACGGCGGCGGGCTTCGTTGAAATCTTGGGCCGGCAACCACCGGCCAACGTAAGAGCGGCGAGAGCCAAAATGCGTCGGCGTGTCATTGTTTCCTATGTTTGCGACAGAGCTTTAGGCGGTGTTACGCACTTTGGGGAGCAGCGATGAAAAGAATGTGCGAAGGCATCAGGACTGCATGAGCGCTGAAGTAAAATCCGGCGACCGATAGCTCCAGGCATTGCAAACTACGCCCGCACGAAAGGTACAAACTTTGAAATTGTAGAGTTTGGCAACTTATTCCTCTGCACCTTGCGGGATTGATA
>CBINJX010000193.1:0-7850 GCA_966251085.1 uncultured Verrucomicrobiales bacterium | reverse complement strand
GCCTCACCGTTCCGGAGAGAACGCAGACGCGAACCGTCTTCGATACCGGCGGGAATCTTCAGCTTGATTCGTGAAGTCGCCTCCGCACGCCCTTCACCGCCACACTTGCGGCATGGACGTTCGATCACCTGGCCCGTGCCACGGCACCGGGGACAGGTCTGCGACACTTGGAAGAACCCACGTGAGCTGATCACCTGACCGCGCCCGCCGCAGTCCCGGCACGTCACCGCGCGGGAACCCGCCTCGGCACCGCTTCCACTACATTGGTCACAAGGCTCGAGCTTCTGAACCTCGATCTCCTTGTCGCAACCGGTGGCCGCTTCCTCGAGCTTGATCTGCATGTCATAACGCAGATCCGCACCACGCTGTTTTCCTTCGCGATCGGGTCGCGCTGCACCGCCGAAGAATTGCTCAAAGATTCCTCCTCCTCCACCACCGCTGGCCCCGAAGACCTCGCGGAAAATATCAAAGGGATCGTGGAAACCACCGCCGGCGCCGCCGCGCGCTCCTGCGGTACCTTGGGCGAAGGCTGCATGCCCAAAGCGGTCATAGGCGGCACGCTTCTCGGCATCCATGAGCACGTCATAGGCTTCGCCGAGTTCCTTGAAATTTTCTTCTGCGGTCGGGTCACCCGGATTTTTATCCGGGTGGTACTTCACCGCGAGTTTGCGGTAAGCGCGCTTGATCTCTTCCGCGTTCGCACTGCGCGAGACGCTAAGGACCTCGTAATAGTCGCGTTTTGTGGCCATGAATGGGTGGTAAATCGTACAATCGGCGTTTCGTTACGCCGAATGAGAAAAAGCGAGCCCGCCCCTTTACATCTGCACCGGGTTGAAATCAACCGCAGATAAAAAGCGGACGGCGGTCCGCGGTCCTAGCCGCAGTTACCGCCGTGTCAGAAGTGATCTCAGGCGTTCAAGAATGCGTCGCCACCAAGGTGACTTTCAGCTGGCTCCCTTGGAGACCACGACGGTCGCAGGACGGAGCAGCCGGTCACGGAGTTTGAAGCCCTTGCGGAGCTGACGGATCACATGCCCTTCGGGCACCTCGGATGCCTCCTGGGCGACCGCTTCGTGCACATTCGGGTCAAACGGCTTCCCCTCAGCCTCCACCGGCTCTACCCCATGCTGCAGGAGGAAATCGTTCAACTGCTTCGCGACCATATCCAGGCCGGAAACGATCGGTGCAGCAGCCTCATTGCCGCGAGCGGCTCCGAGACCGAGCTCAAAGTTGTCCAGGATCGGGATCAGGCGCTCCAGGAAGCTCGCATTTGCGTACTTCACCGCATCGTCCTTCTCCCGGGCGGCACGTTTGCGGAAATTCTCGAAGTCCGCCTGGCTACGGAGAGCCAGATCACGGAACCGCTCCAGATCACCCTGAAGCTGAGCCATCAGCGATGCCTCACTCTTGGTATCAGCATCGGTCGGTTCAGTTTGCGGTGAACTTTCAGCGGAACCACTCGTTTCGTTGCCAGCGGCTGCGGCCGCAGCTGCGGCACGGTCCATCGCTGCCTCGTTTTCGGAAGTCGGATCGTTACTCATTTTTTACGGATCACTATTAGTGTGATGTCGTCATGCTGGGGATAGGTGCCGATAAAGTCACGCAAGTCATCAGTTAGACGCGTGATTACTCCAGCGGCCCCCTCGGATGCGCTTGCGAGGATCGACTGGATCAGCTTCTCCATCCCAAATTCCTCTCCCTGGCTATTGAGCGCTTCGGTGACGCCGTCCGTATAGAGGATCAGGCAATCGTCTCGCTCGAGCCGCAGGGAAAAATCGGCGGTGACTCTATTAAACACGCCCCCACTGTCAATTCCAAGGGCCATCCCCGGCGGATTGATCCGGGATACCGTTCGATCTTCCGCCCGGAAGAGCAGCGGCGCATCGTGACCGGCTCGGCACAGCTTCACGACGGAGGAATCCCGCTCCAGAATCGCATAGGCCATGGAGATGAACATGTCTTCCTTAATATCCGGGAAGATCTGTTCGTTTACCCGATGCAGAACGGCTGCCGCCGAGTGCTGTCCTCCTGCCTGGCTCCGCAGCACACTCCGGCACATCGCCATGATCAGTGAAGCCGGGATACCCTTGCCCGACACATCGGCGATTGCCACCCCACAGTGCTCCCCATCCACCTGAAGGTAGTCGTAATAATCGCCACTCACCTGCCGCGCCGGGATATTGATTCCACTGATCTGGAAACCCGACACATCCGGCGCACTGGTGGGCAGCAGGATTCTCTGGATCTCATGGGCCACCTGCAGGTCCTGATCCAGCCGCTTCTTTTCGGCAGCCTCGGAGAAAATCGTCGCCGTACTCAGGGCAAAAGCGGACTGCTCTGCGATCGCCTTGAAGATCTGGAACTCACTCGTGAGAAACGGCTCGGCATCACGATGTCGCGTCACCAGGAGCACCCCAAGGTTCTGCTCGCCATAGATCAAAGGTACCAACATCACGCTGGTCGCACCCTGAGGGCTCTTTCGAGCAGGTTCGAGACGAGCATCTTCGCCGCGCAGCAGCAGTGGTTCCCGCTCCCGCCAGACGCTATCGATCACCCCCTCACCCGGCCGCACCGAATGCAGGCGGAGAAATCCATGAAGCGCTCCCGCCCCCTTTTCCACCTGACTCTGCACGGTCGCGGGGACATCAAAAAAAGGCGGGCATCCCCGGGAAACGAACACAGGCCGGAGCTGATCCCGCCCATCCGACAGATAAAGGGCACCCCCATTGGCATTGAGAATCCTCATCGCCCCCTCCACGATCAGTACGTGAAGATCCGCCGGCCGGGAGGTATCGGACAGCGCAGTCCCTAATCCATGGAGGAAATCAAAGACCTGCGTCTCCTCCAGTTGCAGCTTTTCACGGGCGCGATGCAGAGTCGCGACGAGCCGCTGCTGCCTGCGGTAATAGAGAAGGAACGCCACCGCCGTGGCGATCCACAAGACAAGGAAAGCAGCGGACCACATTCGTGCGGCCTATCTGGCCAGATGCAGGTCCTGCTTCAGATACTCGAGCACGTCTTTGAACTTCGCTGCGTTCTCCGGGTTCGCCTCCACGCATGCCTCGTGAGCTTCGAGCATCGTCTGCGCCTGCGCGGTTTTATCCGCGGCGCCTGCCTCAAGTGGTTCCTGGGCTGCCTGCGCCGGAATCGGCGTGGTCACCTTTGGATCAATCGTAAACAACTGGTCCAAGCCGAGATTCGCAAGAAGGTCACGGCAACGATCATTGATATTGATCACCCGCAGCTGCCCCTGACCGAGCTCCCTCAGCCGCAACGCGATGAACGCCAGAGTCCCCATGAACGTAGAGTCCATCACCGGACAGTTCTTCAGGTCCATGACGAACTCCCTGAAGCCGCGGTTGACCATCTCCTTGGCAAAGTCCTTCAGCCCGGTGCTATTCAGAAAGGAGCCTTTCCCCTCTACGCGCACCCACACCGTCTTCGCAGCGGTTCCGACGAGAATGGAAGGTTGTGGTGTCACAATAAAGGTCAGTACTCGTCTCTTATTCCCAAGACATACAGACGAATCAGTGCCGAAACATATTCAGCCCTGAGTCAGACACAAGACGACTGTACATCAACAATCAACTTTAATCAGTTCCAGAGAAACGACTGGTTCAAGCCGACGATTTTCCCGTTCTCAATCAACAGGGCACGCCAGGCAGTCACTTTCCCGTCTTCGTTGTAATCGTCGCCGATCACGGCAAAGTCTGTCTTCATCGATCCTTTGGCGTTTTTGTAATGTACTTCTTTGGCCTGCACGTAGGAACCGAGCCGTTCCTGACGGTATTCGAACCTGACGGTCAAATCTGCCGGGCGCCTGGTACGCCAAAAGAAGGTGTAATACTGACCAAAGCGCTGCACCCGGTCGTTCTGCGTCACGGCACCGAAGTTGATCCGGTTCCGCTCGAAGTCGAGCATGGGGTGGCTGCCAGAGGTTTCGATCAGCGGATCATTCAGAAAGATCTTGGTCTTCCGGAACTGAAAATCGTCATCGAGAGCCAGAGGGAGCACATTGGCTCGATCGAGGGGAATAGGGCGCGGTGCCGGTTCCGCACAGAAGCCCGTAGCCGCGAGTGCCAGCGCGAGCGTCTGAAGGAGCAATCGTTTCATGTGGCGAGCAAAGATAAGCGGGGCTGTTTTTGCCTGTCAATTGAAGCATCGGTCGGGAATGCATTCGTGTTCAGTGTAAAAAAGAACACACCCGACCTTCTGCTGCGTGTATCTGTACGTCCAGCGAAGCCTGTGCCGACGAGCGATATTTCCTTAGAAAAATGATCGATGTGCGCTATCACCGGGGGCTCGAGCTCCCCGACCACTCCCTCTGGCTCGACCCTTGGGATGACCGTCCCCTCGCCTTTGTCTCCCATGCACACAGCGATCATATCGGGAATCATGGGGAAATCATTGCCTCGGCCGGGACGGCCCGGCTGATGGATGCCCGGCTGCCGGGCCAACGCGTGCAGCATTTGCTGGAGTTTGGTGAAACCCGGAATCTGCTCGGAATGGAGATTACCCTTCTCCCGGCGGGACATATTTTCGGCTCCGCCCAGATTCACCTCCAGAGCGATGCCGGTACGCTTCTCTACACGGGCGATTTCAAGCTGCGGCCCGGCCTCTCCGCGGAGCCTACGGAGTGGCGGCAGGCCGAGACGCTGATCATGGAGACCACCTACGGTCTCCCGAAATACCGGATGCCTCCGACTGAGCAGGTAATGGCGCAAATGATCGCCTTCTGCCGGGAAGCGCTCGAGGAAGGCGCCGTGCCGATCCTCCTCGGCTATTCGCTCGGCAAATCTCAGGAGATCCTCTGCGCACTGCTGAAGAATGGGCTCACCCCCATGCTGCACGGCTCGGTGCACCGGATGACCGAGATCTACCGCCAGCTCCAGCCGGATTTTCCCGGCGGCTATGTCCGCTATGCCGCGGGGCAACTGGAGGGAAAGGTCCTCGTCTGCCCTCCGAGCGCCGCCAGATCGATGATGATCCAGCGGATCAAAAATCGCAGGACAGCCGTCCTCACCGGATGGGCGCTCGATCCGGCCGCACGGTTCCGCTACGGCTGCGACGCCGCATTCCCGCTCACGGATCACGCTGATTACCCGGATCTGCTGAAGTATGTGGAGTTGGTCCAGCCGAAGCGCGTCCTCACCCTGCATGGTTTCGCAGCCGCCTTTGCCCGGGATCTGCGGGCACGCGGTATCGAGGCCTGGGCGCTGTCTCAGGAGAATCAATTGGAGCTTTCTCTGACCACGACGGTTCCGGTGGATGGATTGAAGCCGGCAGTCTCCGAAGAATCCACCGAGCCCGAGTTGCGCGTAGCGGAAGAACCGGCGGCGGGTAGTGATGGCGCCGCAGCTTCCCCCGCCGAATGCGCACTCGCTCCGAACGACTTCCGGCGCTTCGCGGAACTCGGCGAGCAGATCGCCGCCACCACCAGCAAGCTCAAGAAAGTGGAGCTTCTGAGCGGATACCTCTCCGCGCTAATCGATCGCAACGACCTGGCCTCCGCGGCCAACTATCTGGCAGGACGCCCCTTCGGCCACAGCGATCCGCGTGTCCTGCAGGTCGGATGGGCCGTCATTCAGCGCGCCCTGATCGCCGTCAGCAAACGTCCCGAGGGCGAGGTGCGCGACATTGCCCGGGCGCATTCCGACGCCGGCAAAACGACCTTTGACGTCCTCCACACCGCGGCACTCAATCCCGAGCCCTTTGCACTCTCGGACGCACGGGCATTCTTCGAGCGGCTTCAGTCTGCACGCGGTCCTCACCAGAAGACCGACGCGCTGAAGGATCAGCTTTCCCGTCTCGATCCCCTCTCCGCCAGTTATCTGGTCCGGATCGTCACCGGCGACTTCCGGATCGGGCTCAAGGAAGGACTCGTCGAGGAAGCCGTCGGGGCTGCATACAGCGCAAACCTCGACGACGTCCGCGAAGCCAACATGCTCCTCGGCGATCTCGGCGAAGCCGCCGTGCTCGCCTCAAAGAACGCGCTGCACAGCGCGAGTGTACAGGTATTCCGCCCCGTTCGCGTGATGCTGGCGAGCCCGGAGCCGAATGCTGAGGCGGTGTGGCGTCGGCTTACAGAATCGAAAGCCTCGAGCCGCAAGACCAACGGCGACACGGCAACCGCTTCTCCCGTCAGTGCAAAGCCAACCTTCTGGGTGGAGGACAAGTACGACGGGATCCGCGCACAGATGCATATCGTGGATGGCCGCGTGGAGATCTACTCGCGCGACCTGAAGAACATCACCCAGCAGTTCGCCGACCTCGCCCGCGCCGCCAAGCATCTGCGCAGCCGCGTCATTCTGGATGGCGAACTGATTGCCTATGCCGAGGGACGGAATCTCACCTTTTTCGACCTGCAGAAGCGTCTAGGACGCAAGACGGAGGACGACCTCTTCCTCGGCAGCAGCGACATCCCGGTGATCTTCCGTGCATTTGATCTCCTCTGGCTGGAAGGCGAATCGCTCCTCCGCTCTCCCCTCTGCCGCCGGCGTGAGCTTCTCGAATCGCTCATCCTGCCGAAAGGTCTCGAACTCACCCCTATCACCCAAGTCGCCTCCCCCTGGGGAATCGAAGCCGCCTTCCAGGCGGCCCGCGAAAGGAGCAACGAGGGCCTGATCGCAAAAGACGGCACCAGCCCCTACACGCCCGGTCGCCGGGGTCTCGCCTGGGTGAAGCTCAAGAAGGAACTCGCCACCCTCGATGTGGTGGTCGTCGGCGCCGAGACCGGTCACGGAAAACGCGCCGGAGTCCTCTCCGACTACACCTTCGCCGTACGCGATGATTCCACGGGCGAACTCCGCACCATCGGCAAGGCGTATTCGGGAGTGACCGATGCCGAGATCGACGAACTCACCGAACGTTTCCTCCGCACCACGATTGCCGTCCGCGGCAAGTACCGTCAGGTGAAGCCCGAGGTGGTCTTCGAAGTCGCCTTCGATTCCGTACAGCTCAGCAAACGACACTCCTCCGGACTCGCGCTCCGTTTCCCGCGGATCAAAGTGATCCGCCGTGACAAGAAACCGACCGAGATCGACACGCTCTCGTATGCTCGGAGTCTCGTGGTGGGAGGCGGGGAGAAAGTGGAGACGAAGTAATCAGTGGGGCAGTAACCAGTGATCAGTTCCGGCGCACCTTTTATCTCCAATTGATCTGCCGGTGGTGAGCTAAAGGACTCAACCCCGAATGCCGCTTTTGAAAGATCGAACTTCTCAAAGGCCACTTCTTTGAAGAACAGGAACCCGCCTTCTCCCGGTACACAAAAAGGGCCGAGGCGGAAGCCTGCCAGCTGCCTTTCAGGTCCAAAGGACCGGCAGTAATCTCAGCCCAGCCCGGCCCGACAGGGCCAACGCCGTTCAGTTAAGGAAGGAAACTTCAGAAAACCCACCCAGGAGGAAAGGCGACCAAAAGCTCTCTGCCGTTGAAGAACGGGGCGTGATCTTGGAGTGCGGTGTCACGTCGCGGGCGTAGGAGGCAGGGACGTGCCACCGCCCTCGGAAGGCAGAGCGATTTGCCTGCGCAGAGTGCGTATGGAGCTGAGAGGGTGGGCTCTCCGTACGTGAGCGGCAGGATGGAGCGGCGTGTCCATATACGGCCGCGCGTTTGCTTCAGGATCGGTTCTCTTGCCTTCCGTTTCCTTCCACCTGCGCCCCCTTCCAAAGGCGGTGGCACGTCCCGCCTGCGCCCGCGACGTGACACCGCACTCCATGTGCGCCCCGTGGAGCCGAGCGCAGTGGGGACAAGACGACTCTCAAGAGGAGGGAAACTACAGATCAAAAACGACCTTTGTATCATCCAAGTTCACTTCGCTAAACTAAATGGCGTTGGGCCTGTCGGCCTGGGCT
>CBINJX010000192.1:0-7854 GCA_966251085.1 uncultured Verrucomicrobiales bacterium | reverse complement strand
GGTGGCGGTACTGGTGCCGGTCTCGCGATTGTGAAGGGGATCATCGAACGGCACGGAGGCACCGTCGGACTGGAGTCGTCACCGGGGAAAGGATCCACATTCTTCTTCACGCTTCACGCATGATCGCGCCCACCTCCAGCATGCGGATCCTGCTTTTGCCTTGTGCGCCCGGTCGCCTGCACCGCTGTATCCTTCTTGACGTTCATTGACGCCTTTTCCGCATATGCCGGAGCACATCAACATCCTCATTCTCGACGACAATCCGGAAGACCGGGAGTTGATTCGGCGTTATCTGCGGCAGGATCGGGCGACCAACTATCACTTCTTCGATGAGCAACTCATCGAGCGTGGTCTGGACCTGGTCCGAACGGTTCGGCCCGATTGTATCATGCTGGACTACTCGCTGCCGGATGGGACCGGTATCGAGTTCCTCGAGAACCTGCAGTCGCTGGGAGGAACGACTTGTTTCCCGGTGGTGATGCTCACGGGAACCGGCGATGAGCTGATCGCGGTGAAGGCGATGAAGGCCGGTGCCCAGGATTACCTGATCAAGGCGCGCACCAGTGCGGAAATGCTGCGGATGGCGGTGCGCAATGCCATTTACAAGGCAAATACCGAAAGGCTGTTGTTTCAGCAACGTGAGGAGCTGGAGCGGCTTTACCGCGAGGCTCAGGAAAACAGTCGCCGCAAGGATGACATGGTGCGCGAGTTGAAGCTCGCCAAGGACACTGCGGAAAAAGCGAACATGGCAAAGGATCAGTTCCTGGCCACGCTCTCACACGAGTTGCGAACGCCGCTGACGCCCGTTCTTTCGACGGTGTCTTCGATGCTTGCGGAGAAGGAATTGCAGGCGGATCTGCGCAGGACGTTTGAAATGATCCGTCGGAATGTGGAACTCGAGGCTCGGCTGATCGATGATCTGCTCGATCTCACCAAGATCTCCCGAGGCCAGCTACCGCTGCAGATGCAAACCGTGGACCTGCACGAATGTGTGACGGGTGCGATCGATATCTGTAAGCCGGAACTCGAGAAAAAACGGATCAGCCTGCAGACGGAGTTGCAGGCGGCGCAGACGATTGTCACAGCGGACTATGCGCGCCTGCATCAGGTGCTCTGGAACCTGGTGAGAAATGCGGCAAAGTTCACTCCGGTGGGAGGGGACATCGTTGTCAGAACTGCAAACCTGGCACCGACCACAATTACCGTCGAAGTACAGGACACCGGCATCGGGATCGATGGCGAATCCCTGGCCAAGATCTTCAACAGCTTCGAACAGGGGACGAACCGCGACACTGCACGTTATGGTGGGCTCGGCTTGGGGCTGACGATCTCGAAGGCGCTCGTCGATGCGCATGGGGGTGTGCTCCGGGCAGCCAGTGAAGGGCGGAATCGCGGCGCCACATTCACCGTGGAGCTGATATTGGCAGCCAAGCAGATCCTCCCGGCGACTTCAGGAACCGTTTCTCCTTCTGCGTCGGTCCCGGTCCAAGGGGCCAAGATTCTCCTGGTGGAAGATCACGAAGATAGTGCTGCTGCACTTCGTCGTGCCCTGGAGCGGCGCGGTTTTCGTGTCAAGATGGCTCACAGCGTGGAAGCAGGCGTGGAGACTTTTAGCAAAGAGCAGTTCGATCTTCTCATTTGTGATATCGGACTCCCGGATGGAACGGGTGTGGACCTGATCACCCGGTTGCTCAAGAAAAGCCCGGTTCGCGGCATCGCACTCAGCGGCTTCGGGATGGATCATGACGTGATGCGCAGCGAGGAAGCAGGTTTCCTTGCGCACCTTACCAAGCCGGTGGATTTCCAGCGGCTGCTCGAAGTGATCGACGGAATCCTGGCGAACTGATCTGCCGTGGAGACGTGCAATCGGGCATGCTCGATTTGCATCGGTGGGTTGCTCTGGCATACGTTCCTCCGCATGTGCCTCCCACCCCGTTTCTTGTGCTGCCTCGGGCTTGTGCTCCTGTTTGGCGCAACTATGGCAACTCCAGTTGCTGCACAGACCGACGAACTTTCGAAGCTGTATCCGCCAGCTTATGTCGAGGTGTTGCGCGGTGCCATCCAGAGCTTCACCGCACGTGATCTGGAAACGGCTTCAAAGCAGCTGGACCAGGCCGACAAGATGTTCCCGGACACGGTGTATGCACTGAACATGCGCGGTGCGATCGCCATTGAGCAGAAGGATTTCGCGACCGGCGAGAAGTACGTTCGGGAAGCCCTGAAGAAAGAGCCGAAGTTTTTCCCCGCGCTCTTCAATCTCGCGGAGATTCCCTTTGTTCAGAAGAAATATGCTGAGGCACGGAAAGGATTTCAGGAGCTACTCGATCAAGATCCGACTAACGAGTTGCTGCAATACCGCGTCTTTCTGACGTACCTGTTGGAAGGGAACGATGAGGCCGCCCAGAAGAAACTGGATGAGATCAAGTTCCCAAGCAACACCGCCGCCTACTACTACGCCCATGCTGCCTGGGAATTTGCACATGGCAACGCGGAGAAGGCGCTCAGCTGGGTCCGCAGCGGTGATTGGGTTTTCCCAGCCTATCGCAACACCAACTTCGCCGACGTACTCTACGATCTCGGCTGGATGAAGCGTCCAGGTACTCAGCCGGCAGCTGCCAAGTAGGCATGGAAAAGGCGGCTGAAAGCAGGAGGGCTTCTCTGAAAGTGAATAGTTGAGGGTTGAGAGTTGAGAGTTGAGAGCCATGCACCGGCAGATCTGAGCAGGTGACCGTGGCGAAGCTGGAATGGATCGTTCACGTGCGATGGCCCTCCCGCGCGGTAGGGCGGTCGCGCCGCCGACCGCCGGGAGGGCACGTGGAGAGTGAGGCCACCTCCACCCTGGAAAAGGCACGCGCGGCGCGCGGATCCTCGGATGGGTGACGCGCGATAGCGATTTACTTTCTCCCCCTCCTTCACCCGCATGCGGGTCGGTTGCTTCTCTGAAAGTTGAGAGTTGAGAGTTGAGAGCCACGCTCCGGCAGATCGGAGAGGGTGAGCATGGGGCGCGCGAACTTCGCCGACGTGCTTTACAATCTCAGCTCGATGAAACGCTCGGGCAGTCAGCCGGCAGCTGCAAGTAGGCATGGAAAAGGCGGCTGAAAGCAGGAGGGCTATTTAAGCCCCACCGCGACTCTCAACCGCCTTCGAGGGATTCAATCTGCTACTTTTTACCGAAGAGCGCCCAGCCGGAGCCTTTGTCGTTCCGGTTCTGCTGAACCTTGAGCTGGCCGAGCAGGCTTTGCAGTCCCAGGTAAATCTTGTGCCACTGGGCTTCGACCGTGTGCACCGCATCCGGCATATCCGCCAGGTACCGCAGGGAAGGGGCATTCGAGAATAGCTGGTGGACCTCTTCTTTCTTCAGTCCACCCTTGCCTTCCGTGGATGCAAGGATCGCCTCGAGTCCTTGGGCGATGATGCTCTTCACCTCGAGGAACTGGCTCTCATCATCGCGAGAGAATTTCTTGTCCCGAGCAAGATTTACGTAGTGGTTAAACTGCTTCCAGCACTCGATGTAGTTTTCGAGATGCAGGATGAAATCCTCGAGGGTCTTGAAATGCATGGCAGGAGGAGTCAGCTGACGGGGCAGGAGAAGGGTGGCTGGAGACAGGAAGATGAGCGCGCCTCCGCGAAGTTCGCGAGCGCTGATTTGCAGACCGCTGTACTGGATATGCAGGTCGGTGAGCAAGAGATTGGCTTGCTGAGCGGAGCGGAAAGTCTCCAGCACCACATGGCCGATCTCCATCATCTTCTGGTGAGAGAAGGTCGTGGGCAATGTCGAGCCAGCAAGTTCACCACCCCGGTGCAGGGTGAAACAGCCACTCGGCAGGCGCTCGATTCCGAGCGGTTTTTGTTCGCGGGAGAAAGGTTTCAGGACGCCCATTTGCTTTCGATCTGTTTCATGGTTTCACGGATGTGCGGCAGGAGCGCGGACCGGGTGAATCCAACGCCGAGACATTCATCGTCGCCGACGAGCACCGCCACATGACGCTGAGGTCCAAGGGTTTGTACATCGGTCAGCTCACCGGCCTCGAGCAGGTTGCCCAGGCTGCGCAGAGAATGAGCGGTCTTATGGATCCACGAAGCCATCCGCTCCGCTTCCTCCGCTCCCCACTGCTCGAATTTGGACTGGTCAGCCGCATCGACAGCCAACACAAACTGCACACCCTTGTGCCGGGCAAAGTTTGCCAGGCCGGTAATTGGGTCTTGGGCAAACTGTGCTGAAGTTTCGTCCAGCGTTTGCGCGGTCTCCATCAGGAGGCCCTCGTAGCTTGCGAAGATCGTCCGCGGCCGCGGCATCTCGTTTGGAAGAATCTCAAAATTGCCCGCCTTCCAGCTCAGCATTTCGAGAAATGCCTCCTTGCCGAGCAGGTCACCCGATGCGGCATCAATGATCTCACCTTTCTGGATCCAGATGCGTCCTTCACCGGCAGCACTCGTGATTTTGAGAATCACCGATGCTTGAGTGAGACACTCCAGCTGAATGATATCCACGAGTGTTTTGCTCTGTACGCCACGGAAACCGCCCTGGGTCTCCCTCTCGAGAAGCGATTCGATGCAATCGACAAAGTTGATGATCTCTTTACCAGTCTTCGGTTTCTCAATGTAGAGATCCACTCCCATCCCGTAAGCACGAGCCCGGAACTGCTCATCTTCCGCGGCAGTGATGACCACCACACGCAGCGCCGGAAATTTGCGCCGGACCACTGCAAGAACCTGAAAGCCATCCATTTGCGGCATCCGCAAATCCACCAGCAACAGATTGAATGATTCACTTTCCAGAAGAGCGAGAGCGCGAGCACCATTATCCGCGGTGTGGATCTCGGGTTGGCTGGGAAGGCGAGCAAGGATCTCCTGGTAGATCTCCAGGATATCGTGCTCGTCATCAAGAATGAGAATCTTTTGGCGTGCAGGCATGGTTCACAAATTCAGGGAAGCGCCTGTGCGTTGAGGGGAGTTCACGAGGGAAACGTGGCGCATGGCAGAAGTGCTAGCATGCGCCACGCCAGACGCGAAATTGAGAATGAGAAAATATTTCGCTTGTGTCGCAGGTGGCATTGAGACTGCTTGCCTCATTCTCGAAACCCCGGCCCCAATGCTCAAGATCTTCAAGAAACTGTTAGGCAAATCGGATGCTCCGGTCGCCCCCACCCCCAAAGTAGCTGCCACGCCGGCGGCTCGCCCGGCGCCCGCGGATAATTTGCCTCCGATGCCGCAGGTCGAGGTCGCCCATCTGTCGCTCGCGGCGATCGTACAAAAGCTTCCGGAGGATCTGAGAGGCACAGTGACACGGATGCCGGACGCTTCGGTAACAGTGGCACTCCCCGTGGCGACCATTCAAAAGCAATTGCCATCCGGCTCGGTCAAAATGTCGCTCGCCAGCCTGTACCGGCAAGCGCCCGCCGGCACATTTTCGCAAGCCCGCGTCGAGGATCGCCGCATGGTGGAAGTGCCACTCTCGGAAGTGTTCCGTCACGTGAGCCCGACCGTGCTGCCCCGGCGCGAACAACGCCGGGTGGACTTGCCCGAGGACGCTGTGGGTCTCTTCGGAGACAGTTCCAATCCGTACGCCCTTTCTCCGGGTGCCGCGGAACAGCCTGCCCGGACCGCTGCTGCCGCCCCCGTGCCGCAGCAACGCATTATTCAGCCGCCGATGGAAATGCGCACGCAGGCGGCTCCCGCACAATCTCAGCCTCGCATCCCCCAGCAGCCGAAAGCCGCTCCTCGCGCCATCACTCCCCCGTCGGGTCTGCATTCACCGCAGGGAACACCGGCTGCGGCTTCAAATGAGCCGCCGCTTGTGTTGCCCATCACCAATCTCGCGGAAGGCTGGCCGGAGCCGATTCGCTCCGAGGCACTTGCCTTGAACGGAGCACAGGTGGCGCTTCCGGCTGGACCGGTCACCGCAGGCCTCGCAAAAGGCAAAGTTTCCTTCAGCTGGGGCCAGATTCGCGCCTGGCTGAATCCGCCTCCCTCCGCACCGACTGGAGCACATGAGGCAACGGAGCTGGTGCTGCCGCTCAAGATTGTCGCACCGGCTTTCCTGGCACATTCCAAACCGAAGACTCCGCGGAAGAGCTACGAGCTGGATGAAAGCATCCCGGCTTTGTTCTCCGGTGGACAGCCAGCGGCTCCAGAGCCGGAGCCGACACCGGAACCTGTCGTGGAGGCACATGCCACAGCACCGGAGCCGGAGCCAGAGCCAGAGCCTATACCGCCCACACCGACGGTTATTGCTCCGCCGGCGGATCTGCAGACTGACGTCGCGGCACCGGCACCAGCATCTGAACCCGAAGCGGAACCAGAGCCGCAGCCAGAACCAGAACCGGAACCGGTCATTGAATCTCACGCTGTCGCTCCTGAACCAGAAGCTACTCCGGAAGCTCCGGCAGTAATCGCCCCGCCGGCAGAACTTGCAACGGAAGCCCCCGCTGCGGAAGCCACCCCGGCTGCAGCCTCTCTCCCCGCACCGGCCGCTCCCGGAGCACGGACACAGAAAACCCTCGGAGAGTTGTTGGGTAATCCGGAAAAGACTCACTGGAGCCCTCCGGAACTGGTCAAAGCAACTACCTCTCTCCCGGGCGTAGCGGGTGCTGTAGTGGGACTTCAGGAAGGACTACTCGTGGCCGCGCATCTCCCGGAGCACATGAAGGGAGACACGGTCGCAGCATTCCTCCCCCAGATCTTTGCCCGCCTCACCAACTACGCCGGCGAGATGAAACTCGGCGGCGTGGAAGATATTCTCTTCACCTCCAATGGTGCTCACTTCCAAACCTACCGCCTCGGCGAAGTCTATTTTGCCGTACTCGGAAAACCAGGCGAGAGCCTTCCTTGGGAAGGGCTGCGACTGATCGTCGAGGAGCTCGCCCACCATCACCAGAAGTAATTCCACCCGAACAATGGCAATCATCAATCAGGCTACAAAGGAGCTTCAGGTCAAAATCGTTTATTACGGACCTGCCAAGAGCGGCAAGACCACCAATCTCGAGCAGGTGCACGCAAACGTGCAGGTGCCGAATGCCAGCGCAAAAGGCAAAATGACCTCGCTGGCCACCAGTTCAGACCGGACTCTCTTCTTCGACTTTTTCCCGCTGGAAGCGGTGGCGATCAAGGGATTCAAAACCAAGTTCGCCCTGTTCACCGTGCCCGGCCAGGTGATCTACAATGCGACCCGGCAGATCGTTCTACGGGGGGTGGATGGGATCGTGTTCGTGGCGGACTCCCAGTACGACAAAATGGAGGAGAACATCGAAACTTTCCGCCATCTGGAGGAAAACCTGAAGACCCTGAATCTCAACCTCGACGACATCCCATACGTCATGCAATACAACAAGCGCGACATGCCCGACGTGGCGCCGGTGGAGTATATGGAATACGTGCTAAATAATCGTGAGGTACAGGTCCCGAGCTTTGAGGCGTCGGCTTCCAAGTGCGAAGGCGTTTTCGAGACGCTGAACATGATCACCCGAATGTTGCTCCACAAATTCCTTAACGACGGTGTCCGTGCTGCGCGCTGACCCCCTCCCTCTGATTTAAAAATACACCCTATGGGCCAGTTTCCCCAACTGAATCAGGAAGACATCGACATCGTCGACGCGATCCTCCGCGACCTGCTCAAGAAGAGCGAGGCGAACATCGCGCTGCTGGTGGAGAAAGCCGGATATCTCATCCACCAATGTGGGAATCCCGAGCAGATCGATACCACCACCTTCGCGACTCTCGGCTCAAACGCCTACAACGCGGTGCAGTTCATGGCCAGCCTGGTCAATGAAAGCAACTTCAGCAGCATGTATCAGCAGGGCGAGAGCTACTCGACCCTGATGCTCAACATCGACGAGAACAGCCTTCTCGTAATCG
>CBINJX010000191.1:0-7859 GCA_966251085.1 uncultured Verrucomicrobiales bacterium | reverse complement strand
AGATGTGAGCGCAAAAAGTCGAGAGGGTCTGGAAAGGGGTTCTGGAATCAGGAGCGTTGAGTTGGTAGAGCAAAAGGCGATGCGCAACGTCAAAGATCCTGCTCCAGATCAGACGCTCTTTAACGCGCGGGAGGTCGGATGGTGGAGCACGCAACTCTCCTCCAATGGACTGCGCTATTTGGAGGAGGGTTGGCAGGGGGTGTTTCGGCGCAGCATTCTTAAACTGTTGGAGAAGCCGGTGGAGGTGATTGGTGCGCACTTTGATGAGAAGCAGGGGCGGCCCAGCAAGGAGCTTTATGCGGTGTGCGGGTTGCTGCTCATTGCCGAGTTCAAGAACTACACGGTGGATGAGACTGCGGAGGTGTGGAGCTTTGATGCCGGAGTGCAGTACGCGCTCGATCTGCCGCGGGACCGCCAGTATCTGAGCCCTCGCTCAGTGGACAACTACCGCAGGATGCTGCGTGAGGACTGTGACCTGCAGGAGGTCTTTACGACAGTGACCTCCACGCTGGTCAAAGAACTGGAAGTAAACATCGAGCGTCAGCGGCTGGATTCCACCCACATGTTCAGCAACATGGCAAAGCTGAGCCGGCTGCAGCTTCTTTCCGTGTCAGCGCGCCGCTTTCTGGTGCAGCTGGAAAGGCATGATCTGCCGGGCTACGAAGCGCTGGAGCCGGAGCTGCGCGAGCGCTACAAGCCTGCGGAAACACGGCTCTTTGGGCTGGGCACCCGCACGCCCAAACCCAAGGAAGAAGCGCTGCAGCAAACGGCTGAAGACATGGCTTTTCTGGTGGTGCGCTTTGCCGAGGATCCCAAGCACCAGAGCCGCCAGAGCTACCTGGCCATGGCGCGGCTCTTTTCCGAGCACTGCGAGATCAAGGAGGGCAAGACCGTGGTGCGGCCCAAGAGCGTGGACGCCAACGGAGGCAACGCCCACTGCATGCAGAACCCCAGCGATCCGGGAGCAGGCTACGACGGGCATAAGGGAGGGGGCTACCAGGTGCAGATCGCGCAGGCCGAGCCGCCGCGCGATGCCGATGGAGAAAAGGAGGGGCCGGGCCTGATCACCGCATGCTTGTCCCAGAGCGCTGGCGTGCATGACAGCGAAGCGGTGGAGCCCGTGCTCGAGCAGCAGGAGGAGGCCGGACTCCTGCCAAAGGAGATGGTGGCCGACACGCACTTTGGCAGCGACGCCAACGTGCAGCTCTGCGCCAGCAAAGGCGTGACAATGACCAGTCCCGTGGGAGGCGTTGCGCCCAGGAGCGACAAACCTGCCGTACACAACTGCACCAAAAAGGAGCGCGAACTCAAAACGCGTCTCAACCAGCGCCGGGTTGAGCAACAAAGCGAACCATGGAAAGAACGTTACCGCTTCCGCAACGGCATTGAAGGAGTCAACCGGGCTGTGGATGCGGTCACCGGAATCAAGCGACTGCGAGTGCGAGGCAGCGAAGCGGTGGAAATGGCTGTAATGCTCAAAGTCACTGGATGGAACATCTTTGCGGCTGCCAAGATCCGGGCATTCCGTGCCCGCAAAGCGCGCCAAAACCAGCAAAAGGCGGCGAATGGGGCCGATGAAGGTGCAAATACAGCAAAAACGCGCTTGCGCTGTTCACGTTTCCACGTTGTTCGCCGCCGTTTGCCGCTCAGGACGCTCTCGCTTCGCCTCAACGGGTCGTAGGGCACCGGAAAATGCCTCCGCAGCCAAACCTCGCCTCTTCGCGCAAGTTGGTTTTTGCGCTCACATCTGATCACTGACTTACTGATTACTTCCTCCCTCCGCCCCACCGCGTCCCTCAACCCTCAGCCCTCAACTCTCAACCCTCTTCCATGCTATCCAGCCTGCACGCGATCTTCAGCGTCGCCATTAAGGAGTTCCTCCACATTGTCCGGGACCGAAGGATCGTTGTCCTGCTGCTGATCCTGCCGCCTGCTTTCACGCTGCTCTTCGGCCATGCATTTGAAGCGGGAGCAATCAAGGGATTGCCTGCGGTGCTGCAGGATCGGGACCAGAGTTCCGAGAGCGAGAGTCTACTGAAGGATCTCCGGGCGAATGAAACCTTTGCCTGGACCGAACTGCCGGCCGAGCCGCCCGTGGAGCCGGATCTGCTCAAGATGAAGAAGCAGGCGATGCTCGTGGTCCCGGATAACTGGGGGCGCAGCCTGAAGGAGGGCAAACCGATGCCGCTGCAGCTGGTCGTGGATGGCACGGACAACAGTACCGCATACAACATTCTGGCAGCCGTGCAGGAGGCGGTTGGGAAGTATCAGGTCGCTGCCCGTGAGAAGATCATGGGATCGTTGCCGATGGAGGTGATGCAGGTCGGTCAGCAACTCCCTGAGGAAACCCGGCAGCAGTTCAATTCGCTGCTGCAGCCGTGGGAGGTGGACTCCAAGGTTCTCTATAACCCTGGGCTCCGCTTCATCGAATTTGTCGTCCCCGGAATCATCGGGCTCATTCTCCAGCTTCTTTCGGTCACCCTCATGGCCTGCACGATCACCCGCGAGCGGGAAGGGGGGACGTTCAGCCAGCTCATGGTGACTTCCCTGCGCCGGACGGAGATCGTGATCGGCAAGGTGCTGCCGTATCTCGGGATCTCGCTGTTCCTGATCGCGATGACGATCGCTGTGGCGTACTTCCATTTTGAAGTTCAGTTCCGGCAGCCTCATGTCCTGGCATTGATCTGCGTGCTCTTCCTCCTCAGCTCGCTCGGGCTCGGATTGCTCATCTCGGCTTTCTGCCAGACACAGACGCAGGCGATTCAATTCGCCGTCTTCTACCTGCTCCCGGTCTTCCCGCTCTCCGGCGCTTTCGCCTCCCTCGAAGCGCTCCCGGCTGGCGTGCGGATGATCTCCTACACGTTCCCGCTCACCCACTTCTGCTCGGCTTTCCGGAACATCAATCTGAGGAATGCCGACATCTCCTATATCAGCCACGATCTCATCTTCCTGGCGGCAGCGACGATCATCACCTGCACGGGTGCCGCGCTGCTGCTCCGGCGGAATGCGGAGTAGGTACTGTGTAGAGGCGGCTCTGTCCCGAGTAATGCGAGGGACGTGCCGCCTCGAGCCGTAGCGTCAGCCATCCTGGCTGCGGGTGACCGGAGCATCCCTGCTCCGAGTCCTGCGCGCTTTACGGACGGTTCACAAGCTACCTTGGGTCTCATTCTGAATACCTCAGAACTGCCCTGGTGATCAGCCTCCGACCAGGATGGTCGGGGCACCCGCAGACAGGGATGTCTGCGCTACGGCGCAAGCGCCCCGCTTTCTCACCTTGTGCCCGAGGTTTGCCTCCGCTTCCCCGGCTATGTCATCGTGCGGTCGTGCACCGCTCGTGTTCCTCCCAATTCTTCGTCGCGCTTTTCGTCTCGCTGACGCTGGCCATCCTCTCGCCGCTACACGCCCAGCGGGCAGCGGTGGAGGCGCGGCACGGCCTCGTTGCATCCGCCCATGAACTCGCATCGAAGGCCGGAGTCGAGATCCTGAAAAAAGGCGGGAACGCCGTGGACGCAGCCGTCGCCACCGGATTCGCGTTGGCTGTTGTTTATCCGCAAGCGGGGAATTTGGGCGGAGGTGGTTTCATGCTGATCCACATCGCAGATCCCGGTGGAAACGGCCCGGGCCGGAATGTCGTGATCGACTACCGTGAAACGGCTCCCGTATCAGCCACGGCGGAGATGTACTTGGGAGCCGACGGAAATGTTCTCTCCGGACCGGGTTCCTCCACGGTCGGTTGGCGCGCGAGTGGTGTTCCCGGGACGGTGGCCGGTTTTGCCATGGCCCTGGAAAAATACGGCTCAGGCAAACTCACCTGGGCCGAGTTGTGCGAGCCGGCAAGGCGGATGGCTGAAGAAGGACACCACATTTCGCAAGGATCGGCCGCGGCCCTGCGTGGTAGCGCAAGACTCCTCGGGCGATTCGACGAATCAAAGCGGATCTACCTGAATGGGGGAGAACGTTGGAAAGCTGGAGATCTCTGGAAACAGCCGGACCTCGCCGAAACCTTCACCCGTCTCCAGAAACACGGCGCACGGGAATTCTACACCGGCGAAACCGCTCGTCGCATCGCCGATGCGATGACGCAAAACGGCGGAACCATCTCGCTCGCCGATCTCGAGAACTATCGTCCCGTTGAGCGGGAACCGTTGCGCGGCGGATACCGCGGCCACGAGATCGTCACGATGCCGCCGCCAAGCTCAGGTGGGATTGCACTGCTGCAGATGTTCTCCATGCTGGAGCCATTCGACCTGAAGGCAATAGGGCAGGATTCCGCAGCAAAATATCATCTGTTTGCAGAAGTGATGCGCCGCGCATTTCGCGATCGTGCGGAGTTTCTCGGTGATCCCGACTACGTGGCGGTTCCCGTTTCCGGCATGCTCGATCGCCAGTACATCGCAGGGCTGATGCGGAACTTTGACAGCAACAAGGCAACGGTCTCTGAGGGGCTCGAGCCCGGACGTCCAGCCGGCGCAGAATCACCCGAGACCACCCATTTCAGCGTGGTCGATGCCGCCGGAAATGCTGTGGCCAATACCTACACGCTGAACGGCAATTTCGGCAGCGGCGTGACCATTCCGGGGACGGGCATCCTGATGAACAACGAAATGGACGACTTCACCGCAAAGGTCGGCGTACGAAACATGTTCGGCCTACTACAGGGACCCGCAAATGCCATTGCGCCAGGCAAACGCCCGCTGTCATCCATGACCCCGACGATGGTTTTCAAAGACGGCAAACTCTTCCTCGTCACCGGCAGCCCGGGTGGGCCCACGATTATCAACACCGTCCTTCAGGTTATCTCGAACGTAATCGATTTCGGAATGCCTGTCACCCAGGCGGTGGAAGCCCCGCGTGTGCACCACCAATGGATGCCCGATCAGCTTACCTACGAGCGCTACGGAATGTCTGCAGATACGGTCGCCCTCCTGAAGGCGAGAGGACACACCCTGAAGGAGCGCGCGTCCTATGAGGGAGGGTACCAGGGCGACGCGGAAACGATTCTGATCGATCCCGAAACCGGTCTGCGCCGTGGTGCTGCCGATCCACGCAAGCCGGATTCCCGTGCGGTCGGATATTGATCTGGGTTCTCTACATATCCTGGGTGATAGACGAAGAGGTGCAAAACGTGGGTGTTCATTATTTCGTTGTCTTTCGCCCTGTAGAAACCCGAAAAGCTCCGGTCAAAGGACACGCCGTCCGAACCACCAGCATACGAACACCTAACCAAAGACATCACTATGGCCTCCTGGGGAGTATTACCATTTGAGAACGACGACGCACTGGACTGGGTGTGGGAGTTGGAGGATGCGGAAGACTTTTCGGTTCTGGAGGATGCCTTGGACACCGTAGCCTCCGCCGAGGCGGGCGATTATGTGGAAGCGCTCGAGTCGGAAGAAGCGCTCGCCGCAGCCGAAGTCGTGGCTGCTTTGAATGGCAAAGCCCTGGAAGATCTGCCTGAGCCGGTGGAAGCATTTCTGGAGCGGAACAAGGGGAAGAAGCCGGATGCGGAGCTCATGAGCCTCGCGCGAAAAGCGGTGAAGCGCGTTCGCGGCTCCTCCGAGCTGAAGGAACTCTGGGAGTCCTCAGACGATGCGGAGAAGTGGGAGGAAGCAATGGACGATCTGGAGACGCGGCTGAAGTAGGAAGAGCGCAGCCAATCGATTCGCAGGGCGTAGCGCAGACATCCCTGTCTGCGGGTGCCCCGACCATCCTGGTCGGAGGCTGATCAGCGCAGCAGTTCTGAGGTGTTCAGAAAGAGAAATTCGATAGCTTGTGAGCCGCCCGCGAAACGCGCAGGACTCGGAGCAGGGATGCTCCGATCACCCGCAGCCAGGATGGCTGACGCTACGGCGCAAGCGCTCTTCTGTGCAGGCAAACGAAAAAAGGCAGCAACGGAAACCGTTGCTGCCCTTCAGATTGTAAACTCTTCCTCAGCCCTTACTTCTTCGCTGTCTTATCAGCGCCCTCGCCCTCAAACAGCGAGAGGTATTCACCAAGACCTTCCTCCTGCAGCTTCTCCTTCGGGACGAAACGCAGTGAGCCGGAGTTGACGCAGTAGCGGAGGCCGGTTGGCTTTGGACCATCATCGAAGACATGGCCGAGATGAGCGTCGGCTTTCTTCGAACGCACTTCCGTCCGCACCATTCCATAGGTCCGGTCTTCCTTTTCCACGATCGATTCCTTCTTCAGCGGCTGCCAGAAGCTCGGCCAACCGGTGCCGGAATCAAACTTGTGAGTGGAGGAAAAGAGCGGCTCGCCGCTGATCACATCCACGTAGATGCCCGGAGCCTTGTTGTCCCAATAGGCATTCCGGAATGGCGGCTCAGTGCCGCACTGCTTGCAGATCTTGTACTGCTCAGGGGTGAGCACCTTCTTCAGTTCTTCGTCGGAGAGGTGACTCAGGTCTTTGAGATTCTCGGTATTCACAACAGCGGGTTTAGAGGTTTCCGTTGAGGTCGGTTTCTCCTGTTTCTTTTCGGCGGCCCAGCCATAAACGGCGACGCTGGCCACCGCGGCGCAGGTAAGCAGCGGGAGGATGATGCTTTTGAGCTTCATAAAGGATCGCAAGGTTAACCACTGAGCGGACACTTTAAAAGGCGGCGGCTGCGTGGTGGCTCGAGTATTTGGTCAGTTTACCCGCTTCATCCGCTCAATATTCACTTCGAGTTGTTCCTCGTCACGGATGCGATTTCTTGCATTTCGCAGGACCTTCCGCACCGCCACACCCATAAAAAGCAGAGGCGCAAGCATCAGAATCCGCTGTTTCCCAGGGATTGGCAGTAAAAGCAAGACCACCATCAAGCCGGCCAGTATCCAGGTGAACACCGCAAACCGCATCGCCGCCGACCGCTCCCGCTCACCATGGCTCTGCTTTACGCTGAAATGCGTTCGGACCATGCCATAGAGGACCAGGGCGACGAAGAGGAGGATGGGGAGGGTCATGGCGTGGGAGGAGTAATCAGTAAGTCAGTAATTCAGTAATCAGTGATCAGAGTACCTCATACTACCACTGGAGGAACCGGAAACTGAGAACAGATCTCGACTGCTGATTACTGATCACTGACTTACTGATTACTCCAACACCATTGACAACCCGCCTCATTCCCAGTCGCTTCTCCCGCATGCGACTCCTCCTCTCCCTCCTGCTCCTCTGCGCGACGGCACTTGCCGCAGATCCCAAGATCGAGACGCTCCCGCTCAATGCCAAGGCTCCGGATTTCAAACTCCCGGGTGTTGATGGCCGGGATTACTCGCTGGAGGACTTCAAGGACGCGAAGGCGCTCGCGGTCATCTTCACCACGAATCATTGCCCCACCGCTCAGGCATACGAGGAGCGGATCAAAAAGATCGTCGAGGATTACCAGGGGAAAGGCGTCGCCGTGGTTGCGATTTCGCCGAATGACCCCAAGTCGGTTCGCCTCGACGAACTCGGCTACACTGATCTGAGCGACACGCTCGAGGAGATGAAGATTCGAGCCAAGGACAAGGCGTTCAATTTCCCTTATCTCTACGACGGCGACAGCGAGGAGGTCTCCCGCGCCTACGGTCCCATGACCACCCCTCACGCCTTCCTCTTCGATGGCGATCGCCGGCTCCGCTACGTGGGCCGGATCGACGACGCCGAGCGTGAGTCGCTCGTGAAAACCCGCGATCTCCGCAATGCCATTGACGCCGTGCTCGCTGGAAAGCAGCCCGAAGTCGCGCAGACCAAGGCATTTGGCTGCTCCGTCAAATGGGCGGGCAAACAGGAGCAGGTGAAAGCCTTCATGGAGAAACTCGCCAAGGAGCCTGTGACCGTGGAGCCGGTTGATGCCGCAGGACTCGACGAGTTGCGGAAAGGGGAAGGGGAGAAGGTGAGC
>CBINJX010000190.1:0-7880 GCA_966251085.1 uncultured Verrucomicrobiales bacterium | reverse complement strand
TTGGCACGCCTTTTCATCTGTTCCCAGGGTAGCTTCGCAACCCTGGGCTTTGGGATGTAATCCCTTCGGGATAGAAGGCCAGATCGGCGGATGTAAGAATGGCCAAAGTCGAGCTGAGTACTGAGTACTTTCTTCCCGCCCTCTCAGTTCCATACGCACTCTGCGCTGGCGCATCGCTCTGCCTCCCGCGCCTGCGGGACTCGCGACGTGGCACCGCACTCCAAGGTCGCGTCCCGTTTTTCGACGTCTGAGAGCCTCTGGTCGCGTCGCCATTCCCGGTCCGTTTCGCGCGGCGCGCAGCCAGGCTGCCGGTCGATGCCAAACCTCAAGCAGAGGTCCTGTTGTCTATTAACCGGAAGCGGACGTGCCTAGTCCAAATGCGGATAAATGAGAGTGCCCATGACGCGATTGATCGCCAGGGGCATGCGGGAAAATATCTTTGTATGGAATCCCGATCCATGGTCGGGACTGGTCGTCCATGTTCTGTTCCCGATGTCGAATCGAAAGTATTGAATCGTCTCTTCCCTGCTTCCCCAGCCGAGCTTGAAGCGCCGCAATCCGTCATGATTCACAGACGTGCGGCCGAAGTGCAGATTCGTCACGCCTTCCTGCGCAAGAAACTTAATCGCCTCCCACATCATGAGATTGTTTCCCCGGAGCTCCTGGTATCTCTCATTCGAGGCGCCGAACTTATATAGAGCCTTCCTTCCCATGTGAAAAAAGACACCTGCGGAAACAGTTCGCGATTCAGTTGAGACGAGAACGATGAAGCCGTGCTTGGGCTGGATGATCTCCTGATGGATATTCAGGAAGAATGATAACGACTGTGGAGGGAGGCCGTGCCGTCTCCGAGTGAGGAGATGAAGGCGGTAGAATTCCAACATGGCCTCTCGGCTGTGGGTAATCTCGACGTTGAGGCCGCTTTGTTCCGACTTCCGGATCGCTCGACGATTGGAGCTCGTAAATCTCGAAAACAGTTTCTCCAGATCCGGCGAGAGGTCCAGCGAATGTCCGTAGAAGGTTGCTGAGGGAGTCGCTAGCGAATTGAGTGCCTTAAACCCGCGCACCTCAAAGTATCTCCAGCGGCGTTCTTCTGCCAAAGTAGTGAATTTTCGGACTAATAACTCCGGATCACAGTCACCGAATACGAGTGGATCGCAATAGTCAGTGGACGGAAGGGAAACGCCGCGGCGCCCGGTAATGCTGCTGCATACTTCCATCAGGGGAAGCAGTGCTGCGAGTTCTCGATCCCGATGATAATAGAGATAAAGGGGAGTGCGATGGTAAGTCTGGCACAGGACTCTAGCCCAGGAAACGCTGTAAAATAGATTGAAGCCGGGGTGCTGAGCGGCGAGGCGCTCCCAATCAGGATCACTGCGTGGATCGATTTGTTTCGTTTCCAGCGAAGGAGAGATGTAGGGGACGTTCATCTGAAGGTGTATTCCGCATGCTCCCAGCGGCGCTCTTTGGGATCTGCCGCTCCGTCCTCAGGCTTATAAGCGGCATCCATGTGCGTAAATATAGGGTATAGTACTGCGGCATTTTTGCTTTTCATGCTGAACCAGAGCAGTTTGAATATATTGAAATGGAAGGGCCGTGGAAAACACAGATAGCCGAATCAAGTATAGGGAGATCTCATTCGTGTGCAGTTGCGAGTAGCGGCTGAAGCTAGTCCGGAAATCCAGACGGGTCGGGTGCGGGGATTATGGTGCAGGCAGCTTCTGCGGCCGGTCGTATCCTGAGATTTGTGGCAGGAAGTGGGAGTGCTTAAAGCTGTAACTTTTTGAGAATGATTGTCTGCTCCAGATATCTCTCCCCATTCAGATCCCCCTCAAACCCACGCCGCCGGTTTTCTCTTTCGTGTAACCTGAGTAGCTACTGCCTATGTTGCGTTTGCATGCCTACTATTTTGCGAAACCCTTTCTTCCAAGAAGATTGAAGATGGCCCTCCGTCGGTTTCGTGCGCGTCGAGTCTTGCGTCACTGCGGTGATGTCTGGCCGATAGATGAGGAAGCAGCTCGTGAGCCTGATGGGTGGCCAGGCTGGCCGGATGGTAAGCAATTTGCGGTGGTCCTTACCCATGATGTTGAAGGGCAGCGTGGAGTGGAGCGCGTCAAGCAGTTGGCGGAGGTTGAAATGGCGCTCGGCTTCCGCTCGTCATTCAATCTGATACCGGAGGGCGATTACTCCGTGCTTCCCGCCTTGCGTGATTGGCTTGTGGATAATGGTTTTGAGGTAGGCGTCCACGATCTCCATCACGATGGGAAGCTATATCGCTCAAGAGCAGGTTTCCGCCGCAATGCCGCAATCATCAATCAGTATATGGAGGAGTGGAACGCTGTCGGATTTCGCTCTGCTTTCATGCTTCACAAGCTCGATTGGCTTCATGACTTGGACATGGTGTACGACGCCTCGACGTTCGATACAGACCCGTTCGAGCCTCAGCCAGATGGTGTGAAAACCATCTTCCCTTTCTGGGTTCCTTTCCAGGGCTCGGAAAGCGAACCGGTGAAGAATACGAAGCGTGGGTACATGGAGCTGCCTTACCCTCTGGTCCAGGATTACAATCTGTTTGTCATACTTCAGGAGAAGACGATTGATATCTGGACACGCAAACTTGCCTGGATTGCTGAGCGGGGAGGGATGGCTCTATTTAATACTCATCCGGATTACATGTCTTTCGGTGGCTCAGCCATCGGCCGGGACGAATTTTCGATCGAGTTGTACCGCAAGGCTCTTCAGCACATCCGCAGCGAGTATGCAGGGGCATATTGGCACGCGCTGCCAAGGGAAGTGGCGAGCTTCAGTGCGCCGGCTATTCTTCCCCGGTATTCCGGTGCGGGGAATCAGGCTCTCGTACGTAATTAGAGTCTTTTTCGAATAGACTCTGATCCCGTTGTGTTCGGCAGGGGGGACGCTGGTCCGACGTTCAAGCCGGATAGGATCGTGCTGAAGGCGCAAATGAATCGCGGTGGTGCTCCCCCTGCGTCAGCCCTGCCGAACGCTTTAGAGTCTAGGCTATAAAACGGCAGCCCATTCAGAGGAGTCTCGGATAGGAAAATATCTGGAGTCGCCGCCATTCCGTGGCCACCTACCGGGAACTCCCCACGTAAACCACCCTACGGACACGCCGGCGACACTTTGATGTAATTCAAGGCTCAAACCACAAAGGAGCAGCAATGAGTGAATCAGAGGGCCACAACACACAGACTAGACGGAGTTTTCTGGGGCATGCCGGGGCGGCGATAGCCGGAGGTATCGTCGGCATGCAAGAGGTGCTGAAACCGGCAACGCAGGCGCATGAGTCTGACGGGAAACATGGCAGCGGTTACGCTGGAGACGAGTGGTGGGAAAAAGACGGCGCGTGGACGCGACGTGACCCGGGGGCGCTGACCGGTGTGCAGCGCGCGAATTATGCCTATGAGCTTCGTGTGGAGGCCGCAAGGCGTGAACGGAAGATTCCGATTCCTCCACACCGGGACAATGGAGACGAGGAACGTTATGCAAAGCGGATCGGTAACTTCACGAAAGGGCTAAAGCATAACTCACTCGGAGAAGTCATCCCGGAAGCCTATGATGCTTTGCTAAAGGCGATCTGCAGCGGCTATTTCCGGGATTTTGAGCGTCTCGCTCCGTACCTTGGCTCTCCGGATCCGGCTCGGCAACGTCCGTTGGTAAACCCGGAAGCAGCCTATGCCTACGTGCTCGAGGGGACCGATCCCGGGCAACTTTCAATACCTCCGGCTCCCCGATTTGCGAGCGCGGAAGAGGCAGGGGAAATGGTGGAACTCTATTGGATGGCGTTACTCCGGGACGTAAACTTCGACGACTACGCGGAGAACCCACTCGCGCAGGAGGCTGCGAACGACCTTTCACAGCTCTCCGACTTTAAGGGTCCCAAGGAAAACGGGCGGGTCACGCCTCAGACTCTATTCCGCGACTCGTTTCCCGGATGCACAACTGGCCCCTACATTTCGCAATTTCTTCTGCGGCAGATCAACTTTGGCGCGCAGTTTATAGATCAGCGGATTGAAGCGCGGGCTCCGGGCAGCAATTACATGACCCAATTTCCCGAGTGGCTGGATGTGCAGAACGGTTGCATTCCCAGCAACCTGGTGATTCCAGTCGACCCACAGGCGACGCATCGCTTCATTCGAAACGGCCGTGACATCAGCCACTATGTGCGGCTGGATGTTTTGTATCAGGCGTACTTCGTGGCAGCGCTAATTCTCCTCGACGGGAATATCTTCAACGAGACGACTTCACCGTTCCTTCCCCGCTTCCCATTTGATGCGGGCAATCCGTACGGGCCGAATGGATCTACCTTTGTCCAGGCGGGCTTCGGCACCTTTGGCGATCCCTATGCGGCGGCACTTGTCACCCTGCCTTCCACGAATGCGCTGAAAGCAATATGGTATCAGAAATGGCGTGTGCATCGCCGACTGCGCCCGGAGGCATTTGGAGGATATGCCGAAGTGATGCGGCAGAATCTTGCAAAGTATCCGGTCAACCCGGATCTATACAGATCCTCGGTTCTCTCGAGAATTCTCTCCGAAACGGGAAGTTACCTGTTGCCGCAGGCGTTTCCGGAAGGATCGCCGCTGCATCCTTCGTATGGCACCGGTCACGGTACAGTCGCGGGTGCCTGCGTCACGATGCTGAAAGCATTCTTCGACGAGAGCACCGTGATCAATGGACCAGTGCAGATTAATCCAGCCGATGGCGGACAAACTCTCATTCCCTACGAAGGCCCCGATCTCACTGTCGGCGGTGAGTTGAACAAGCTTGCGTCAAACATTGCCACCGGGCGCAATATCGCTGGCGTCCACTGGCGCAGCGACGGATTCCAGTCGCTGATGCTTGGCGAACAGGTCGCCATTAGCATCCTCAGGGATATGCGTGAGACCTATGGGGAGCCATATAGTGGCTTCTCACTGACGAAGTTCGACGGTACCCGGATCAAGGTCTGATGGAGGTACCGGAGGCAGCCAAGTTTCACGGACTACGCGCCCTCCTGGCGGTTAGCGGCGCGACCGCCCTACCGCCTGGAGGGCGGTTGCAAATGAAGATTCACTGCCGACACCGACCTGCTCACCCGTTCGGATCTGCCGGTGCGCGGCTCTCAGCTCTCCATTGTCTGAGAATGGTCGGGGTGAGAGGAGCTGAATTATCCTCTTTCTGCTGATTGTGAGCGGCTTATGAAAGCCGTTCGCGCCTCAATTTACGCGCAACGGCTCTTCGTGTATTTTCTAGCACGAGCCAGGCGGATTTCGTGGGCTCGGAGAACCGCGAGTGAAGAAGAGGCACCGCAAGTAGAGTATCAATGCCTTCCCAGCACCGTTGGCGGTCAGAGTGTATCAAGATCTTACCTCCTCTTCTACTCCTCCGGTAAGATGGTCGGGGTGACAGGATTCGAATTATCTTCCTTTTGTTGATTATGAGGAACTTACAAAAGCCATCCACGCCTCAATTCACGCTCAGCGAACGCCTCAAAGTTAGGGATTTCGGGTATTCGCCAATTCATCTCCATCTGAAGTCTCCTCGCGGCCGCATGGCATGATCGATCTGAGTTGGTCGCCAGATCCCATCAGTACGGATGAGCTGGAGTCGATAGAAGTGAACCCAATCGGCGTCGCCCCAATCGTATTGGAGTGTCACAACATTCGCAGTGGCAGTGGTGTCGGATGTGTGCGTCACAAAACAGCGGGTTGGGGCGGTGCCAGACTCGCCCCGGGCGAAGACGGTTGCCACCGCTCGCGGGTCTCGCGTCCACTCGCGCCCTTCAGCCACGGCTGTATCGAAGGCCCGAGCAAAGTCCGGGTAGCCGGTAACGCGATGAAACTCGCTCGGCTCCCAAATGCGGGGGATGTAGAGGGGCTCTGCCCAATACTCCAGAAAGCCCAGCGCAGGGATCGAGCACGGCACGAAGAAAATGACTGCCAATAGAATGCTTCGCCTGCGAACCGCGTACACTCCGGCGAGGCATGTAATGAGAGTGGCGAGAATGGCGACGAGCGGGTGCATGGCCGCCGCGATCACGGCAAACGGGAAGAATAATATTAGTGGCACCAAGATTAGGGTGCCACCGATAACGAGCGTTCCGTAGATGAACGTCTGTCGTAGGTCTATTGATCCTTGGTCCTGCATGGCGGGCTAGCAACGCCTAACGATGTGCGAGATAATCGACGGGATGTGAGTGGCGCGGCGACTGCCGGATTGAAGGCAGGTCGCAATGAAGGTTCCACTCGCGGCCGTTCGGTTCAATGAACTGGTTCGGCGTGTTCATGACCGTACTTCGGGACCAAGAGCGAGGCAATCCCACTGGTGCTGTTGAAATTCCACGAACAGTCTCATCGAAGGTCGGAAGATGCACCTTTCGAATTTCCGAGCTCGAAAAGCTATTGAGCTAGCGTGGATCATTCACGCCATTTTCTGCACGAGTATGTACCATGGGTGCATTTCTGTGCGCTCTAGGAACAGCAAGAAACTGCGGAAAAACACTCCAGTGTCTCAGCAATCCAGTGTCTTACCTCCTTTTTGTAGTCCTCCGGTAAGATGGTCGGGGTGACAGGATTCGAACCTGCGACCTCCTGCTCCCAAAGCAGGCGCTCTACCAAGCTAAGCTACACCCCGATAACCTACGGAACTCGTAGGGGTGGCTACTATCGACGGATTTTTCGTTCCGGCAAGTAATCTTATTGCTCAATTTTTGTGGGGGCTCATCAGAGCGTTTGACGCCTGGGGTGTTTCCTGAGATCGAGTCCTGCCGTGCAAGACACATCTGAAACGACGATGGGCACGGTGATTGAGGCAATCGTGGTCCCGGAAGACGGGGGGATTTGGGTTTCCTGGATCGGCGGTAAGATCCAGTACGTGGCTACCCGTGAGCAGACCGGCGGAAATTATTGCGCGATGAGGGGCAAAGTTGCTCCGGGAGGTGGGGCACCTCTCCATCGGCATCCATTTCACGAGGGATTTTATGTGATGACAGGGGAGGTGGCCGTCGTTGCCGGAAGGGAAGAAATCCGCCTTTCTGAAGGGGACTTCATCAATGTGGCGGCGGGAACGGTACACCGGATCTGCAACAACTCCACATCCCCAGCGGAGGTGCTGACGATTGCTGCGCCGGCCGGTTTCGATCGCTTTCAGCTGGAGGCAGGAGAAAGACTCGGAGGTCCGGATGAGACAGGGACACTTACCCGGGAGCAGATCGTGGAGCGGATGCACACGCTCGCTCCGCAGTACCAGATCGACCTGAATCCTGGGCCGGAAGCACTGGAGGAGACCCCGCGCTTCACGATCCGCCGCGCTGGAGAAGGGGAGTCGATAGCGGTGGTCGGTGACTTGTACACCTTTCTGGTGACCGGTGATGACACAGAGGGGGCGTATGCCATCTGGCATGCCACCGTTCCGCCGGGCGGCGGACCGCCGATGCATTTGCATCGGTATGAAGAGGAAGCTTTCTTTGTGCTCTCGGGCGAGATGACGTTCTTTGCAGGAGGTCGCGAGCTTGTCGCCGGTCCGGGAACTTTCGTGGTTCTGCCGCGCAATGGCTTACACCGCTTTCAGAACATGAGCACCGGCGTCGCCAAGATGCTCATCCTTGTCGCACCGGCAGGTTTGGAGCGGATGTTCCGAGAAACGGGTGTGCCGTGGAGCCATTTATCGGAGCCGATCCCTCCACCAAGTCCGGCGGAAATCGAGCGCCTGATCCAGACGGCCCCACGATATGGAGTAGAGTTGCAGCTGCCGTCAGCGGTTGAATGAGCGCAAGGAGGAGAACCTAGCCTTTGTTACTTCGTTGAGTGCTGAGGGGTGAGGGACGTTCACCGTCAGATCGGTACGGGTGAGCATGGCGGGAGGGGAATGGACCAGCGACT
>CBINJX010000189.1:0-7895 GCA_966251085.1 uncultured Verrucomicrobiales bacterium | reverse complement strand
GTATTCATCAGCACTCCACGCCAAACCGCAATCCTTCAACTGCCGTTTTCAGGATCAGATGCCCGTTCGGAATCCGCTCTTCCACACACCAAACAGATGAAGTTCGTTTGGGCGGCTTTCCGGACTAGCATTCTCCCCTCGTAGAGCATCGCCCCACGCACCACGGGTTTTTAGCAACCTGCTAAATCGGGAATATTTTAGCCCGACTGGAGACATGGGGGCGCCCCTTCCCTCAACTCCGAATGCATCCCCCGTCCCCTCGCGTGGACAGCCCACCCTCTCAGCACGGCGCATACGACCACGCCAACCTTGGTATTGATCCGGTCGATCGCGGTTTTCCAGGGTTCCTTGACCACCCGCCATCCGCCCGGCTGTAGCGATTGGCTCGCTCTTCGCGGTTGCGGTCGCCTCTTTTCCAAGCCGCTGGTGTGGTGTCAATGATTGCCCGCAGCGCCGATTCGGCTCCTTACTGACGCGTCTCGACGACGTGTCTTCAGGCTCAGCGATTCTCCCCCGACTCTCGGCATCACGTCAGTTCTCGTCTTGTTCTATCGCCACAAGTGACAATGTGAATCCATCCCCGAGTGAGATGCAGTTCTCCCAAACTGGCGTATCGCCGCGGCCGAACCAAGCTTGGGTATCGTGTCGTTGCTCGCGGATTTCATCCGAGAGAATTTGAGACGAAAGAGCATGACCTGGAGATAGGCGGGGAAGGTCGGTGCCTGCGATCTTCCCGAACCTTTTCACCCGCGCCTCGTCCGAGAAAAACGAAGATTTGATCTTGCCGCCTTTTGCCAACACAACGACGCACGGCTCGCTGGTCATTCGGACGTAGCGGATGGTCGTAGCGTACAGAGAAGCCTCACAGTCGGTTGCTACACTCCGGATTTCCTCTAGCGTCATAAATCCTCTCTTTTCGATCTTGGATTCCATCGTCCAACCAGGAATCAGGAGCGCAGCAGCGAATTCATCCGCTTGGCGCTCCCTCGGATCTTTGGATCGGAATCCCGATTGCGAGCTGTGTCCTTCGCCCCGCACGAGGGCCTGTCGATGCTCATCAATGTAAAAGTGGCCGAGTTCGTGGCTGATGCTGAATCTCAACCGCGTAGGATACGGGTAGGTGTTCGGGTCAGGATGATAGATGACGAATGTGTTTTCTTCAGGAAGGAACTCGATCTTGCCGTTAAACCCGTCATGTTGCGTGACTGGCGTCAGGAGAACCCCCTCGTATTCAGCAATAGTTACCAAGTCCAGCGGCAGGCGGTCAGTTCCGGTGCTTTGCCGCACCTGTTGGGCCAAAGCTTCAATTTTCGGATCAAACATCCTTATCCTGTCTTTGCTTGAGCCGCGCGCGGATTTCCTCTCGTTTCTTATCGATTTCCGCTTGGAGCTTCGGGTCAATATTTTCATCCGATCCGAGCCGATACATCCCTGCAGGTTGTTCGGCGACATGGGAGGCTTCCTCCAAAGCGCGATTGCGCGCCCCCTTCGTGAAAGGGGCATTACCAAGGCTTTCGAGCAACTTATGCCCCTCTGCGCTTAACTCGGGGCATGTTTCGATCGCGGCGAGCAGTTCCTCGTCGGTGATGTCTTCGAGTCGTTGCCCGGCTAGACCCGCTGCAACTATCGCGTCTAGTGCCTTTAGCTCTCTAGGATCAGATTTCTCGGGCATATTCCCTCTTCTTTTAGAAGTCTCAAGATCGGCTCCCGCAGCTTCTTCCGCACTTCATCGAGCGCGCGCTTGAACTGGTCGCGGGTGAGTCGGTCACCAGAGGTTCGGAAAATTTCATCAATAGATTCTTTTTCGGTGAGTTCCAGACCCCACGTTTCCGCGAACATTATGGCAATCTGACGCTGCCGAGGCTTGAGGCAAGCAGCTACTTTTTGAATCTCCAGGCGGACACGATCTCGGAAAGAAGCGTCCATCACCTGGTGCCATGTCTCCCCGAGTTCCGAATCCTTCAAGGTTTCGGCAACGGACTCAATGAGATCTCCCGTTTCCCGCTCCTGTCGGCGTGCGATTTTCCGGTACTTCTCTTTGCCGACAAGGATGACGGTTCTGAGCAACTGTGGCTTAAGCGACCGCTCGACCCGGCGAGGATCGTTGCGGAAGGTATGGACGAACCTCTCGATCGAGGAAAGTAGCACGTCTTGCCGATCGGGAAGGTTCAGCCCAGGATGATGGTATTCGATGCAGCGCATGATTTGTTCCCGATGCGCACGGAACAGAGCATCAGCGGCTTGAAGCCTCTCGTCCTCATCATCGGAGAGAAGGAGATACTTAATCTCGTCCTCATCCACCGTCGAACTGCTCAGGGTTTGCGCTTCGGGATTCATCTTCTGCTGGCTGCGAAGTGACCAAAATGGGCCAGAAAACTTTTTCTGAGGTTTTTTGGCCCAAATTGCACGCCCGAATGCCAGTGCATGCTGAAGAGGTGTTAAGCCCGCTTCCCGCATGAACGGCTGGTCGTGCGGAACAGTAAAAAAGGCCCGATCACCGTCGGTTCAGCCGAGCCGGAGAAATTACCAGAATAGCTATGAAAGAGGAAAATGAGAAAAAACCTGAGAAGCCGGACCCTCGGCCGAATCACGTAAAAATAGTCATCAACGGGAAGGAACTAGATGTACATCCCGGCAATCACCCAGTCGTGGAACTGAAGAACCGCGGGGGCGTACCCAAAGAGGACACCTTGTGCATGATGGTAGATGGCGAGGTGAAACCGCTGACCGACAAGGATCACGTGGAGATCAAGGGGGGCGAGGTATTTGCGAGCAACTGCCCGAGCGGAGGCGCGAGTTAAGCGCATGTATCCACCTGATCAGATCGATGGGCTTAAGATGCTTTTTCCGGAGCTTTCCGCTGCTGAAGAAGGCGGGACAACGTTCATCCGGATTGAGAATCTCATCCTACCTGAGGGTTGTGTGCCTCGGACTGTGGAGGCGTTGCTTTGCCCAATTGCTCGGGACGGTTATTCTTCCCGTCTGTTTCTCTCCGAGAAGATTTCGCACGGCGGAGGAGGAACAAATTGGAACCCACAGGGCGGCTCAGTAATTCTGGGCCGCCAGTGGTGGGCGGTCTCTTGGCAAACCCGTCCGGGCCAGACGCTCTCGGAGATGGTGTTGGATCACCTGGGGGCATTCCGCGCGAAAAAACCATGAAGCCTCTCGTCAAAATCCCACGGCATCTTCTCCATCGGGCTCTTGACGACTTGGAACGAATCCATCCATTCGCCCACGAGCGATTGGGATTCTTCTCCTTCCGTCAATCATTGCACGAGCATCGCCCCATCTTGCTCTGCTACGATTACCATTCCATTCCTGACGACCAGTATGTCCGTGATCCAAACTGCGGAGGACGCATTGGCGGTGCTGCGATTCAGGCGGCGATGACTCGGGCCTATAGGGACCACAGCGGTCAGCTATGGGTTCACACGCATGGGCGCCACGGACATCCGTTGCCAAGTAGCACCGATCTTGCAGAAGGGCCGAATGTGATCCGCAGCGTCGCCAACGCTCAACCAAAAGCAATTCAGGGATGGGCAATCATCTCGGAGGAGGGCACGTGGGGGCAGGTCCAGGCAACGGACGGTCAGCTACACGATTTTGAAGATATGTCGGTAATTGGCTGGCCAATGGTCATCCCGCGGCGGTCGCCCCACGTTCTGCCGCGGGTGGGCTTTCTTCGGTCTTTGGTTGATACCCTTCTTCGACGCTCTCATCCTGCAGCTCCTACTGATCGTTATGATCGGCAGAGTTTTTTGGGGCCACATGCCCAGGAAATTCTGCAGCGAGCAAAAGTTGGAATTGTAGGCCTCGGTGGCGGTGGTTCCCATATATGCCAACAGCTTGCCCATATCGGATTTCAAAATTTGGTCCTCTGCGATGGTGACCGTGTGGAGCATACCAACTTGAATCGGCTAGTCGGTGCTACCGTTCAAGACGCCTGGTGCAAACGGCATAAGACCAAGGTTTCGGCACGACTCTTCCGTGGGCTCCAACCGACAGCAGAAATCGATGATGCGCCGACGCATTGGGAGGCCAAACGCTCCGCGCTCAGAGAATGCGATTTGATCTTTGGTTGCCTCGATAGCTTTGTCGTGCGTCGAGATCTTGAGGCGTTCTGTCGGGCACACATGATTCCCTTCCTCGACATCGGAATGATTGTTCGTCGGCCTGAGGGCGCTCCGGCTGAAATCCACGGACAGGTGATTCTGTCAATGCCTGACGGCCACTGCATGCACTGTCTCCAGTTTTTGGATCCGGAGAACTTAGCTGAAGAGGCCCAAGACTATAACGCTGGCGCGCAACCTCAGGTCGTTTGGCCCAATGGTCTCCTTGCATCTGCTGCGGTTGGAAAAGCAGTGGGCCTACTCACCGGTTGGTCGGCGCCATCGGTGCCAGCCTGCCGGATCGACCTGCGAGGGAGTCGGCTTACAATGACAGACGCAAACCTGCTGTCGCTGCTCCGCGAGCGTCCGTGTCGCCATTTTCCTCTAGCTGCGAGCGGCGACACCATTTTCAGGAGCCTCTGAGATGCTGTGCTGGAGCCTCCTCCTGACGGTTACTCCTGCGGTATGATTCTCGATCGTTGGAAGATACTTTGTCCAAGGGTAGAGCGAAGACCGATGCGCGTCCAATGGAGGCGAGTGAGCTAAGCGCTTTCCCAGAGCGATACTCCACCGGTCCCGACTCCCGCTCACGTCATCCGGTATTGCCACTAGTTCAGAGGACCGGCCACCTGCTCAGCAAATGCAATTAGCTCGCTTCTGCTGCCATGCAGGGCAGTTTCAAGGACATCACGAGCTGCCTCTTCATCCGTTGAACTGAGTGCGAGGTCAATCAGCGTTCGCCGTACCTGCTGGAGCGAAAACGTTCCAAAATTGGCCGAAGCGAGCATCCATGTTCCGGTATGGATGGAGCGTTCCCTTTGCTCTGCAACCAAGCGTATCCGTTCCTCCATTTGAGATGTTGGCTGAGGTTTCACGACAGTAGTCCTCCTCAGTGACGGGAGGTCATACGTCACCATGGGAGCTGCTAGTGCGGCCATCAACGACGTGTTCCTAAGCGCCGCGAGTGATAGCTTCTCGCTATCACGGCTGTCGTACACAGTTACCTCCAGCGAGGTTCGCGCTAGCCCTGTCACAAAAACCTCGCAGCATTTCGAGAGAATAGTCTGAGCGCGGAGAACATCTGGATTCACAATCTGCTCGATTTGGAGAGCAACGCCCACCAGAAGCGGACATCCTTCTATGGACCAGCCGCTGTTTGCTTCACCTTGATCGAGAACCTCATCCACGATGGTGCAGCGAAGCCCAGTTGCCCGAGTAAGTGCTGAATGCTGCCTGCGTAGCCTTGCGAGAAATGCTTCCTCGGCTACGAAAAAGTCGCTGGTTCCAGCATCGATTTGATTGCTCTGCTTTAGCAGGAAATCGAGACCCCGTGCGTATCGATACACTCGGGAGGGAAACGGATCGGCTGGGTCGTCGGGATTGCAGAAAGAGAACTCTGCGTAGGGGTAGTAAAGAGACTGCATGTTTCCGAGGGATGTCTTTGTTGATTGAGTGAACGGACTTGCACTCGACTTCCTCCGCGAGGTTAGATGCTCGCGGGCGGACGTGGGCATGTGTGGGTTCCGCAGGCCGCTCAACGGGATATCAGGCGGAGAGGCGACCGGAGTGTTTCAGACTGGATATCGCGTTCGGAGATCTGCCATGGCAGGCGGAAGCAATGTCCGAAATCGTCAGTAAACGCAGGTCGAGACGAGATGGACTTGTGTTGCAGTCGGTTCGCGCGACTACCCGAACGGTAATCTCCGCCGCAACCGTACAGGTGTCTCCGTCCCACGTGTTGATGATATCCGCTGCCTCAAGTGCGATTCTGTCGACCTGCGGGGTTTCAAGCGCCGGACGAAAGTGCAAATTCTGTTTGTCCGGGCAGGAGACTTGATTGGCAGCGTATCCCTGCAATCTGATGACGATGGGGATCGTTGGATCGAGCTGCTGAAGTAATGTGATGAGTTTGTTGGCGGTGAGCATGGAAGGAGATACCGAGGTGGTTTGTGATCGTTTTCGGCACCAGCGGACGAGGGTTCCGGCACGAGGCGAAAACCCTCGTGCTCTTCCCTGGCGTTATGGTCCCGGAGGAAAATGGAGCTAAGCCTCCGCCATCAGTGCCCGCTTTTCGGACAGCGACACCTGATAATAAGGCAGTAAACTTGAGATATGGGAGTGACCGCTGACCGAGAGCACCAAAAGCTGGTTTGTCGCGAGGTGACGTCTGCAAAGTAGCGTGAGTCGCCTGTGGCGCAGGAGATGGGGGCGAAGGCCGCTTTCGCCTCCAGCCGCAGCTACGGCCCTGACAGCGTTGTAGAGAACACCCCCCGAAAGTCGCTGCCCGCGGTTTCCGCACCAAGGAAACAGTGGGTTCTTCCGTCGGAGCCAACGCAGACGTCGTAACATTGAGCCGCTCAAAGGGAGTTCGCGCGACCCTGTCTTTCCGACGACGGTCACCGCTTGTGCAACCCAATCGATCTGCCTCCATTCGATGACGGATTCGCTGCGGCGGAGCCCTAATTCCTCAACGAAGGCCAACCACACGCGAACTGAATATCCTGTCCGTTCCGGCAGGATGCGCTTAGCTGTTCTCGTTAGAAGCCGGAAGTGAGTATCAGAAATTGGCCGTGGTCGCGGCGCTGACGGTGGAGGAAGGCGAGATGGGATGCCAAGGTCGACGTTTTCGCCATAAGTGGACGCGATAAATTCGGTCCAGCGACGCCCGGCATAGCCCGCTAGGCGCTTGATGCCTGGAGTTGCATTCCATCTGCACCACAGCTCGGATGGGCGAACCGTGGAATTTGAGGCGAGGATGGCGAACCACCGATTGATAGCGCGCGCGTAATTATCAATAGTGATAGGGCTCGCTCCTGTGTCTGTCAGCCACTGTCGGTACTCAGGGATGAGCGTTTCCAAGCTACGTGTATTAAAGGGTGTTAATACATCCTTTGATGTGATTGGTGATGCTGGCTTGTGTCTCATGACGGAGATACCAGAGGGGGCGACATCGGAGGATCCCTCGTCGTCTGGAGAAAGAAGGTGCCACGGTGACTCAGCACAGATAGCACGGTGATGGAGAGTCGAAATCTGCATACTTATTGGGTAAGGTTGTTCCTCGGAGGGTGGTTAATCTTCGGCAACGAAGCGGTAGGTATACACGCTGTTCGTGGTCTCGAAGGTGCAAGGGGACACCCTGATCAGGGGCGATGTGGTGAATACACCGAGTTTCGCAACGCCGTTGCGGTGCGTTCGCAGAACTCGCAGGGGGTGGCCGACGAGCATATCGCTCATGAGGACACCTTCGATGGAGTAGCCCAGCGGAAGGGACACATTCGGGTTTACCTCGCCCTCTTCGTAATCGGCCCAAGGCGGCGTCGGGTATCTAGGGGAAGGAACACGCCCCATTTTCTCGATGATGATCTTTCTCATCCCTCAGATACCGACCGGACCGGAGGGGAAGGCGATTTGGACGGGTGTGGAAGAAACGTGGTCCAAAGGGACGACCGACAAGCTGGGGAGAGAGATGGAAGGCAAAAAGCCGCAGAAGGGGCACAAACGGGGTTGTTGGATATTGCGACATCGTCAGTCCCGGTTCTCCGAGTTCCTGACTCCACGCGGCGACTCCCAGGCCATCTCCTCTCACTTATCCACTGAAACCAGCGAGGAGCGAAAAAAGTTAGTTGTCCAAAACTGCGAAATCCGGAATCAGACTAGGGCTTCGGGGTAACTCCGGAGTCGGTCCGGAACGTATCCGGCATCACCACAGTTGATACCCCGCAATGAACCCCACCTCAAATTCTCTCCCTGATGGTTACCTGACACAACTTACGGTGAATACTGCTG
>CBINJX010000188.1:0-7902 GCA_966251085.1 uncultured Verrucomicrobiales bacterium | reverse complement strand
GCGAATGACGAATGACGAATGACGAATGACGAATGACGAATGACGAATGACGAATTGGCGCGCCCTTCGTCATTGGGACTTCGGATTTCCTTCGTTATTCGAACTTCGTCATTCCCTTCAGGCGTATCGATCCGGAGAGAGAATCGCCGTGTCGATCGAAGGGCGCTCTCCGCTGATCGTCTGCGCAATGAGCTGTCCGGTGATTGGGGCGAGGCTGAGGCCCATCATCGCGTGGCCGGTGGCGATGCTGAGATTTGCAGCGGCGCCGGTGCGGCCGAGATACGGTAAGCCATCCGGTGAACATGGGCGCAGGCCTGCCCACGGTGGAGTGTTTTCAAAGTTCTTCTCGGAGAAAGCCGGGTAGTAGTCGGCCGCGGCTCGGATGATCCCACGCACACGCCGTGGACTGATCTCTTCATTGCATCCAGCGATTTCCATGGTGCCGCCAAAGCGGAGTGAGTCACCCATCGGAGTGACGGCCACACGCGCCTCGGTAAGGATCGAGCAGATGCGGGGCTGTTGCCGAGGATGACTAAGGGTAAGGCTGTAGCCTTTTCCTGCCTGCATCGGCAGACGAAGTCCGAGATCGCGGGCAATGTCCGGCGACCACGATCCGCCGCACAGCACAAACTCGTCACCCGTCACTTCTCCACGGCTGGTCACCACTGCTGCGAGGCGTCCATTCTCGCGTTTCCACCCGCGCACTTCCGTTTCCCACAGGATCTCGCCGCCGTTCGATGCGACATGCTCTTCCAGCGCAGCCACAAAACGTTCCGGCTGTAGATGGCAATCCTTTGGAAAATAAACCGCGCCGCATGCATTCATCTCTACTCCCGGCTCCAGTGCGGCGAGTTGCTTTGAATCCAGCACCTCCGCCGGTACGCCGAGTTCTTTTGCCTGCTCGGCAACATGTGCCTCTTCCTCGAGTGCCTGCGGGGATTTGCAGAGCATCAGCAGTCCTTCCTTTTTCAAGCCGAACTGCAGGCCTGCACTCTCCAGCTCTTCAAACGCGGCGCGGCTTGCGAGGTTCAAATCGCGGAGCAGGGGAGCGGAGCGATTGACGTGCTCCCGATTTGCCGCCGCCCAGAACCGCATGCCCCACGTCAGCAGGTCGGCGTCGAGACGCGGCTTGATGTAGAAAGGGGACTCCGGATTCCACATCCACTTCAGTCCCAGCGCGACCATTCCCGGCGCGGCTAGCGGGATGAAGTGGCTCGGCACGATCATCCCCATGTTGCCGAAAGAACAGCCACTCCGACTCTGCGGGTTCCGCTCGATCACGGTGACCCGATATCCGCGCTGCACGCAGTAATAGGCAACGCTGAGCCCGATGACTCCCGCACCGAGAATGACGACGTGTTTGCTCATGGTTGAGGTCTGATTCCCCAGCAGAAAGGATCGCTTGGATCGAGGAGGAGGGTGGCTTCGGCGGTTACGGAGGCGGTACCGCTGATGGTCGGAATGATGATTCCCTGTGTCGGATTCTGCCAGCGGTAGCGTGCACGGAAGACGCTGCCGACGATGCTCTCCTGCCGCCAATCGTCGCCTGCCGCGAGCTTTCCATCAGCCGAGAGGCAGGCGAGCTTTGCACTGGTGCCGGTGCCGCAGGGCGACCGGTCATAAGCGCCGCCGGGACAGAGAACGAAGTTGCGTGAATCCGCAGCCCCTGGAGTGGGCGGGGCGAAAAGCTCGATATGATCAACCTCCGGATACCCTTGTGCATTCACAGCCACACGGATGCGCTGGGCAACATCCGTGAGCTGCGTCACGCGGGCAAACGCGAGCGGTTCATCGTATCCGCTGCGCACGAGGAAGAACCAGTTGCCGCCCCAGGCGACATCACCAGTAACCGTTCCGAGTCCCTCGACTGTGATCGGCACATTCGTTGCCTTCCGGTAGCTGGGGACATTCTCCACCGAAACGGAACCGTCGGTGTTCAGTGTGGCTGTGACTACACCTACCGGTGTCTCGATCCGGTGTTCGCCCGGTCCAATCTTTCCGAGATACGCGAGCGTCACAATCAGCCCGATTGTTCCATGACCGCACATTCCGAGCAGGCCGACGTTGTTGAAGAAGATGACACCTATTGAGCACGAAGGATCGCTGGGTTCCGTCAGCAGGGCGCCAACGAGCACATCGGAGCCACGCGGCTCCAGCATGATCGCGGAGCGCAGATGATCGTAATGTTCGCGAAAGACCTGCGCCTTCTCGGCGACTGTGCCCGAGCCTAGCGAAGGGACGCCATCGATCACGACGCGCGTCGGCTCGCCGCCGGTGTGTGAGTCGATGACGGAAATGCGGTGGGGGTGCATGTTAGAATTCAAATGCCAAGCTTTGAGCGGTGGCTAAGTTCTGTAACGTTGAAGAACGTGCGACGACCTTGGAGTGCGGTGGCAAGCCGTGGGCAAAGGCGGGGGCGCGACACCGCCTTGGAGGGAGAGTGGTGTTCCTGCGCGGGGGACGTGTGGAGCTGGGAAGTTGCGATGCTCGTGTGTGAGCGGTGGGTTGGGCGGCGCGTTCCTTTCGGGGACGGTGATTGACCTTCCGGTCCACCACCTTCGCCCCCTTCCGAAGGCGGTGTCGCGTCCCGCCTTCGCCCGCACTTGCCACCGCACTCCAAGGTCGCGCCCAGTAATGCAGTGTCGGAAGCAAACGCCACCCCATATAACCTACTTCCGCTCTGCCGGTTTCCAATCCGCAGGCAGCTTCGGCCGCGCAGCGATCCCTTCATGGATCACCTTCAACACCGCTTCACGCTCCGCGCCTTTCAGCGGGAGTCGCGGTGCGCGTGTCCACTCGCTACCGAGCCCGCACTCCTGCACGCATAGCTTGATGTACTGCACGAACTTCACGTGCGTATCGAGATGGAGCAGCGGGGTGAACCAGCGATAGATCTCCACCGCTTCTGCCCACTTGCCGGCTTCCATCAGCTCCCAGAGATATTGGTTTTCATTCGGGAAGGCGATGCCGGTTCCCGCCACCCATCCGTCGATGCCGAGCACTGCACTCTCCAGCGCGAGATCGTCGACGCCGGTAAAGATCGCATAACGATCGCCGACGGTATTGTGCAGATCGGTAATGCGGCGGGTGTTGGCGCTGCTCTCTTTCAACGCGATGAAGTTCTTCACCTCAGCCAGCTGCGCAAACATCTCCGGGGTGATGTCGTTCCCGTAGGAGATCGGGTTGTTGTAAATCATGATTGGCAGACCGGTCGCCGCAGCTCCGGCCCGGAAATGGGCAAGCGTTTCTTCCGGGTCGGGTGTCCGGTAGCTCATCGCGGGCATCAGCATGAAGCCGTTGGCTCCCGCCTTCTCACAGTCCCGCATATACGCGCATGCCTCACCGGTACTCGTCTCCGCCACACCGCTGAGCACAGGGACCTGACCCTTCACTGCGGTGACCATCTCACGGATCACGAGCCGCTTCTCTTCGGCGGTCAGCATCTGGTTTTCACCCAGGGAACCGAGGAAGATCAGTCCGCGAATCCCGGAGTCGATGAGCACCTGTGCGTGGCGCGCGGTACCCTCCAGATCGAGCGAGCCGTCCTTGTGCATCTGGGTGGTGATGGCCGGGAAGACGCCGTGCCAGGTCGGCCGGGTGCGGGGTGTGGTCGTGGCAGAACTCATGATGACCGCACGTTAGCGCAGACCCGAGGAGCGGTATTGTTCGAATTCCGGCTGTGGACAACGAAAGCAGACAATCCTTATTGGGAGGCTTGGAATAGTCTCACCGTACCCCTTTGCTCTGCAAATATGCGTCACGCTCCTATCGACCCCGCTCTTTTTACTGAGAATCGCGACCGTCTGAGAAAGCTGCTCCCGTCCGGAGCGCTCGCGGTGCTCAATGCAAACGACGTTCCGCCGACCAATGCGGATGGCACCCTGCCGCTGGTGGCAAATGCCGATCTTTTCTACCTCACCGGGATCGAGCAGGAGGAGTCGATGCTGCTGCTCTTCCCGAATGCAACCGATGAGGAGCTGCGTGAGGTCCTCTTTCTGCGGGAACCAAACGAACACCTGAAAATCTGGGAAGGATACAAACATTCCAAAGAAGACGCGCAGAAGATCTCGGGCATCAAGACGGTCAAATGGCTGAGCGAATTCCCGTCCGTCTTCCAGCGGCTGATGTTCGAAGCCGAGCAGGTGTTCCTCAATACCAACGAACATCGCCGCGCGCACATCGAGGTGGAGAGCCGCGATATGCGGTTCATCAGGGAGACCAAGCTTCAGTATCCGCTGCACCAGTACCGTCGTCTCGCTCCTCTGATGCACCAGGTGCGTGTGGTGAAATCCGAGCGCGAGATTGCACTGCTCCGTGAAGCAATCGAGATCACGAAGGCCGGCTTTGAGCGCGTCGCGAGGTTTGTGAAGCCGGGTGTGAACGAAGTCGAGGTGGAGGCGGAGTTTGCACATGAGTTCATCCGTCGCCGTGGCCGTTTCGCATACAACCCGATCATCGCCTCGGGCGAACGCGCCTGTGTGCTGCATTACAACCAGAACGATCAGCCGTGCCGCAACGGTGAGTTGCTGCTGCTCGATGTCGGTGCAGCGTATGCGAATTACAATGCAGATCTCACCCGCACGATCCCGGTGAGCGGCAAGTTCACCAAACGGCAGAAGGATGTATACAACGCGGTGCTGCGCGTGATGCGGGCAGGCATCGCCGGTGCCACCGTCGGCAAGATGCACAAGGATTGGCAGAAAGAGGCGCAGATGATGATGAACGAAGAGTTGCTCGGGCTAGGGCTTCTCAAGAAAAGCGACATCAAGAAGCAGACGCCGTCTTCACCCGCCTGCCGGAAATATTTCATGCACGGCCTCGGGCATGTGCTCGGACTCGACGTACACGACGTCGGCCTAATGGAGCATCCCATCGCGCCCGGTTGGGTGCTGACCGTGGAGCCTGGTATCTACATTCCCGAGGAAGGTTTCGGCATCCGGCTCGAGAACGACATCCTCGTCACGGAGAAAGGCTCCGTGGATCTCATGGATAAGATCCCGGTCGAGGCGGATGAGATCGAGGATCTCATGAATAGCTGAAAGTGCCAGGTGCCGAGTGAGAGTGCCAAGTGGAACTCCCGCCTGGTGAAGGCCCCTCACTGATTACTGATCACTGACTTACTGATTACTTACCTCTCCTCAGAATGACTTCGTTCGCTATTTCACTCAGGGCCCAGCTTATTGCCGCTGGTGCTGGTATCCTCCTCCACTGCGGTGCACCTGCCGCCTTCGCACAGGGCACCGCGGCCGATTACGAACGCTCACGTTCCATCGACCGGCTCACTTCCGGAAAGACATTCCGCGAGCGGGTCGAGGCGCGCTGGGCGGCCGATGGGAACAGCTTCTGGTACCGCAACAATCTGGCTGAGGGAAAAAAGGAGTACGTCCTCGTGGACGCGCTCACAGGGACACGAAAAATCGTAGAGCAGCCGCCCAAGACCGAACGCCGGCCCGGCGAGGAGCTGAAACCTCGCCCGAGCCGTAACGATTCCTCCAGCCACACCTCCCTGCGTTTCATCAACCGCAGCGGCCAGGTGGCCCGCCTGTTCTGGATCGACGGGGGCGGACGCCGCCAGAGCTACGGCACCCTGCAGCCGGATGAAACCCGGGATCAGCATACGTTCAGCGGACACGTCTGGTGGGTGGAAGGCACGAACGGTGTGCCGCTGGGAGTGTTTGAAGGGGAGGATTCGGCGAGTGATGCAGTAATCGAGAAGCCATCACCGCAGGCGGAGGAGTCCCGGCGCAGACGGCGCTCCGAGTCTCGCAGCAGCGAGTCCCGCGAGTGGCGTGTCTTTGTGAAGGAGCATAACGTCTGGATGAAACACCGCGAGAGCGGGGAGGAAGTGCAGCTCTCGAAGGACGGCACCGCGGACGATCCATATCGCGAGCCGTTCCGCTGGTCTCCGGACGGCAGCAAGTTTGTCGCGCTCCAGGAAAAGCCGGAGCAGGAGCATACGGTCTATGTGGTCGAATCATCGCCCAAGGATCAGCTCCAGCCGAAGCTCCAGAAGTTCCAGTATCTCAAGCCCGGCGACCGCGTGGCGCATCCGCGTCCTCGCCTGTTCGACATCACCAAGCGGCAGCCGATCGCGATCAGCGAAGAGCTGTTCCCCAATCCGTGGGATCTCGACCATTTCCACTGGGCTCCCGACAGCTCGCGCTTTTTCTTCCGCTACAATCAGCGCGGACATCAGATCGTTCGGATCATCTCCGTCGATGCGGCGACCGGCGAAGCGCGTAGCATCGTCGAGGAGAAGAGCCCGACCTTCATCGACTATTCACAGAAGACATTTCTCCGCTGGCTCGATGACACCGACGAGTTGGTCTGGGCCAGCGAGCGGGATGGCCGCAACCATCTCTATCTCATCGATACCGCCACCGGCACGGTGAAAGCACAGATCACCCGCGGTGAATGGAACGTGCGTGGTGTGGAGCGGATCGATACCGAGACACGGCAGGCTTGGCTGAAGGTTATGGGAGTCCGTCCCGGCGAAGATCCGTACCACGTCCACCTCGCCCGCGTGAATCTCGACGGCTCCGGCTTCACCCTGCTCACCGAGGGCGACGGCACCCACAAATGGGAATGGTCTCCGGACAACCGCTTCATCCTCGACAGCTGGTCACGCGTGGATCAGCCGCCGGTCACCGAGTTGCGCCGTACGGAGGATGGAAAACTCGTCTGCGAGCTGGAACGCGCCGACATCAATGCGCTGCTCGCCACCGGATGGCGTTCGCCGGAGCGTTTCTCCGCAAAGGGACGCGATGGGAAAACCGACATCTACGGAGTGATCTTCCGTCCCACGAACTTCGGCGCGACAAAGAAGTACCCCGTCATCGAGCAGATCTACGCAGGCCCGCACGACCACTTCGTGCCGAAAGCCTGGAGCCGGTTCAACGGCCAACAGGCACTCGCGGAACTGGGATTCATCGTCGTACAGATCGACGGAATGGGCACCAACTGGCGCTCCAAGGCGTTCCATGATGTCGCATGGAAGAACATCAAAGACGCCGGATTCCCCGACCGCATTGCCTGGATGCGGGCCGCCGCGGAGACGCGTCCGTGGATGGACATTTCCCGAGTTGGCATCTTCGGCGGCTCGGCTGGCGGACAGAACGCGCTAGGTGCACTCCTCTTCCACGGCGACTTCTACAAAGCCGCAGTTGCTGATTGCGGATGCCATGACAACCGCATGGACAAGATCTGGTGGAATGAACAGTGGATGGGTTGGCCCGTCGATGAAAGCTACGCCGCCAGCTCCAATGTCGTGAACGCCCACCGCCTCATCGGCAAGCTCATGCTCGTCGTCGGCGAACTCGACAAGAACGTCGATCCGGCATCCACCATGCAGGTCGCCGATGCCCTCATCAAAGCCGACAAGGACTTCGACCTCCTCGTCGTTCCCGGCGGAGGTCACGGCGCGGGAGGCTCACCGTACGGACGCCGCAGGCGCGATGACTTCTTCGTGCGGCACCTGCTCGGAGTGGAGCCGCGCAGCACGCCCAGCCTGAAGGACGCAGATCCGAAGATGTCCGCAGCGGTGGCCGCGCCATAATTGATAAGGAGAAGATGTCATGGACGTGCGGTTCGATCCAGAGCGAGCTCACGTCCTGGCAGCGACTGACATAGGGAGTTCAGAAAGAGCTCCCGCCCTGTTATTCCGCGGCTCTCCATCCTGTAGCTAGGATAGTTGTGGCGTGCTGGACAAACCCAGATACGTTCCGGGCCTCATCCAGCTTATCAATGGCGCTTGTGTCGACTCCCATCCGAGGTTCTGTCCCTTTGTTCATGTTCTCCCAAGTGTCGCGCTATTGGCTACGCGATCACTGCTCGCTCTTGATGCTCTTGCTCGCGGTAATCGGGCTCGCGATCAGTTCCACCGCGGTAGCCGCGACTCTAACA
>CBINJX010000187.1:0-7909 GCA_966251085.1 uncultured Verrucomicrobiales bacterium | reverse complement strand
AGCTGTGAGGGATCGATAGGAGCGGGTTGGGGAGAAGACATAGGGGAATGACGAATGCCGAATCTCGGATGTCGAAAGAAGTCCGAATCCCGAGTTCCCTTGCACGTCGACCAATTTCGGGCTTCGAACTTTGCGCTTCCTTCGTCATTCGTCATTCGAGTTTCGTCATTTCCCAATGCGCCTCTTCTGGATCGCCCTCGGCCTCGCCATTCTCTTCCTTATCCCCTTTCTCATTTGGGGTGACCTTTTTGAAGGATGGTTTACCGGGAAGGCCGCAGTTGAGTGGGTGCGGAGTTGGGGTGCGTGGGGTTGGGCGGCCATTCTCGTACTGCTCTCTGCAGATCTTATCCTTCCGCTCCCGGCCACAGGGGTGATGTCCGCGGCCGGTTATCTTTATGGAACCTTCGTCGGAGGAACCATCAGCGCACTCGGTTCCTTTCTCAGCGGGATGCTCGCATATGGGCTTTGCCGCGCATTCGGGCACGGGATCGCCGAGCGACTTGCAGGAAAAGACGAACTCGCGCGGGGGGAATCGCTTTTTCGCCGCCAGGGGGCGTGGCTGGTCGCCTTCTCCCGCTGGCTGCCTTTACTCCCGGAGGTAATCGCCTGTCTCGCCGGGGCGACCCGGATGCCGCTGCGTACATTTACCGTTGCCCTGGCCTGTGGAGCACTCCCGATGGGCTACATCTATGCGGCAATCGGGGCGACTGGACAATCAGATCCCCGCCTCGCCCTCGGCCTCAGCATCATCGTCCCCGCCATTCTCTATATCATCGTGCATCCATTTCTCCGCAATACAGGGCGGGAAAAACCTTTCGAATCAGCCCCCCGAAATGAGTGAACCGCGCGGCCACCCAAAAGCCGCGCGGTTCTAACCCAACAACACAAACACCAATGCAAGGGGAACGTAGCCAACCCAAGCTCGTTTGCAACTTGTCGAGCCTATTTTTCTGAAAATAATTTCAAAACGGCTTCGTTCAGCTCCGCGAATCTCGTCCGTTTTGACTCTTCCGCAAAGAATACACCATGGCACGGACATGCCGGTTGCGTTGGCGCGGTTCGAGTAGTTTCAGGCTCATCGCCCGGGAGCCCCATTCGAGAATCTCGATCTCCACATGTTTCACTCCCCAGGCGTTCATCGCCTTCCGAGTCGGCATGTACAGATCTACCGTTTTTCTGCCAACCAGGGCAGAACCATAATCCTCGATCACATAGACCCTGCCCGTCTGGAGCAGGCGGAAGCGGGTTCCCAGTGGAAGCCATGACCAGTCCGATGCGGCGCTGCTGACCTCGCCTCCGAAGCGAAGTCTACCGCCGATCGCATTATTCCGTCCTCCTTCCTCGGTATGGGTATAGGCCGTCGTACGAACAGTCATCCGATCGAGCACTTTGACGCGTTTGGCCGGAGCGGGACGCTTAACCGGCTTCACCTCCCTTTTGGCAACACCGCGAGTCGGACCTGTGACACAGGCGCTGAAGAACAGCGCGGCGAGCAGAGGGAGTAGGAGAGTAAACTTCATGCGAAAGGAGGGCGCTGTTTACGCGCCAATGGGCCAGGCGGCAATGCCAGGCATCCAGGCGGAAACAGCTGAGATGGCAGGTAAGAGGTGGTGGTGGATCTGAGCAAATAGCAGATCTCAGTCCTCTCCCAACTCCAGTTTCTCCCCTCGCCCAGAGCGCAGCAGTGCGCAGATTCCACGCTTCTTCGCTGCCGCCACAAACTCCAGGAAGGCAGACGCTTCCGGTCCCCATGTCCGTTCCTGCGCGGCGGCGAGCGCCTGCCGCGTATTCATCCCGCTGCGGTAGAGAAGATTGAATGCGGCTTTCACCTCGCGCCGCTGCCCGGGCCCAAATCCCGCTCGCTTGAGCCCGACCACATTGAGCCCCGCAACCGTGTTCCGCTCCGCAGCGAGGGTGTACGGGGGAACATCCTTACTGAAAGCACTCGCTCCCTGGGCAATCGCAAGCCGGCCCACCCGAATGTGCTGATGAAACACGCAGCCTCCCCCGATGAATACAGAATCCTCCACAATCACATGCCCTCCAAGGAGGACGTTGTTCGCGAGGATGACCCGGTTGCCGAGCCGGACATTGTGTGCCAGATGCGCCCCCGCCATCAGGAAGCAATCGTCGCCCACCATCGTCGCACTTCCCTCTGCCGTCCCCCGGTGGATGGTGGCATATTCGCGAATCCGATTGCGGTCACCGATCCGCACCTCACTCCGGATCTCCGGCCGAAACGCAAAATCTTGCGGATCTCCACCAATAATTGCCCCGTACCCGATCACATTCCCCTCTCCCATCGTGACATGCGCCCCGATGATTGCGTGAGCCTGGATCGTGCAGCCATCACCAATCGTCGCAGCCCCCTCGATTACTGCATACGGGCCGATGTTTACGTCAGCGCCCAACCGGGCGTCGGGATGGATGATGGCGGTGGGGTGGATGGGCATTTGGGGTGCTCAGTGCTCAGTGCTCAGTGCTCAGTAATCAGTAATCAGTCGGCGGTAATCAAGCACCGCACGGGATGTCTGAAGCAATGGCCAGAAGGATGAGCGCTCTCCAACACCGACTTCTGAGCACTGAGCACTGAGCACTGAGCACTCAGCCTCCCCCCACTCTCAAATCAACCCCGCCTCACGGAACGAGAAATACGGCTGCCTGCCGTTGTCACTGCTCCCGATAATTACGTGATCCAGCATCTGGATCTGCAGCAAGCGAGAAGCTTCGGTAAGGCGGATCGTCAACCGCCGGTCGGCTTCACTCGGGGTCGGATCACCAGAGGGATGATTGTGGACCAGAATGAATGCGTACGCCGAGTAGGTGAGCGCCGGCTGAAAGATCTCGCGCGGATGCGCCACGCTTTCGTTGAGACTCCCCAGCGACACTTCATGAATGCGCAGGAGATGATACTTCGTATCGAGCAGGATCACACGGAGTGACTCCTTGGACAGTGCCCGCATTTCCGCCCCGAGCAGCGTATAAACCAGCTCGGGTGAATCGATCTTCTGTCGGCTCAGGCTTTCCTTGGCCACCCGGGTAGCGAGACCAAATGCCGCGGCCAGCTGCACCGCCTTAGTCATGCCGACTCCCTTGATCTTTGCCAGTTCATGCACATCGCAACGGGCCAGTGCCCCGAGTGAGCCGTAGCGAAGGAGAAGGTCGCGTCCGAGATCAATCGCGCTGATCCCCTTCATGCCGGTCCTCAGGATAATCGCAATCAGTTCACTGTCACTCAAGTTGACTGCTCCGAGCGCAGCCAGTTTCTCACGCGGGCGCTCCTGTGCCGGAAGTTCATGAATTGTCAACGACCCCATGCACCCCGTTTAACGAACCATCACATCCGTGCGAAGCACAAAAAAGGGCTCCGACCAATTCGGAACCCCTTCGGTGGAAGTGAATCGTTGAGAGTATCGAGTTGAGAGCCGCGCACCGGCAGATCAGAGCGGAGGCAGTGATCAATGAGACTTTCACCGAGAGGGATGCCCACTTGGCACTTTCACTCGGCACCTGGCACTTTCTCCACGCCGCCTCTCGTCCTCCGCCCTACTCAAACTGGGCGATCATTCCATCGAGCGTCGTGCAGAGGCTCGTGAGAGAATCACGATATCGGTTCGCCGGAATCACATTGAGGCATTCCTGCGCCTCCCGGATCATCTTGCGCCCGGTCGTCACGGCATAACGAACCGCTCCCGCTGCAATCGCACGCTCCACGAGCTTGTTGATGTCCAGATCTTCGCCGTTGAGAATGATCTCACTGAGACGCTGCCGTTCGGCGACATCGCTGACCTGCAGCAAGTGCAGGATCGGCAGTGTCAGCTTCCCTTTGCGAAGGTCGCTTCCGAGCGTCTTCCCCGCTTTTGCCTCATCACCGGCGATATCGAGGCAGTCATCGTAGATCTGATAGGCTGTACCGAGGCGGAGTCCATAGACCTTCATCGCACTGATCACCTCCGGGGCGGCTTCATTCAGGAAAGCACCGAGTTCCGTTCCAGCGGCAAAGAGAGCCGCCGTCTTCATCTCGATGATCTTGTAGTAATCCGGAACGCTCAGCTTCAGGTCGAAGCGGCGCTGGGTCTGGATGATCTCGCCCGAGCAGACATCCGTCGCGGAATGTGCAAGACGGCGCGACACCTCGCTGTTGGAGAAATTTGTCGAGAGCTTCAGCGCATGTGCAAAGAGGCAATCGCCGAGGAGGACCGAGATGGCGTTCCCCCACTTTGCGTTGGCAGTCGGCTGGCCACGGCGTTTGTCGGCGCCATCGAGGATGTCATCATGCACCAGGCTTGCCGCGTGGATCAGCTCCACGATCACGGCGAGATCGAGGTGACCGGAGCCGATATTTCCCGTCGCTCCACCTGCGAGAAGTGCCAGCGCCGGACGGAGACGCTTTCCGCTACTCTCGATCGCGTAGGCGACATAGCCCTCCACCGCCGGGTCGAATGCACGGGCCTGCAGCCGAATCCGTTCCTCCACCGCATAGAGCTGAGAGTTAATAGGCTCGAATGCCTCTTTCAGCGCTTGGGTCTTGTCGATCACGGGTTCGGACTTTGTGAAATTTTTCACGAGGGGTTCCAACTTAGGTGGATTTTTCAAATCCCTCAAGTCTCTGAACGCATGGCGTTCAAATGCAGATAAAGAGGATCGCCGGCCAAGGTGCCGGCCTGGGGTGGGCGCCCCAGTCCTACCTGCGAATGTCCTCGCCAGATTGCTTCACCCCGGGGTGAAAAGTCGAACGGTTCACAAGCCAGTAAACCGCAGCCGCAAACACTCCGCCCACGAGCGTCGCGAGAGCCCATGCGATCGGTCCGACCAGTTCAGGCCCTGTCTTGGGCCGTTCTTTTTGCACCTCCCAGGCATCACTGAGCACTCCGATCGCAAACCAGATGTGTAGCAGGGCGACCAGAATCAGCCACAGGATACCCGCCCACGGGAGATACATGTTAAACGGACCGGCATTGAAGTTCACAACCTGACCGAGAGGACGTTCAGCTGCGCTTTAGAATGCAAGCCCCATCCTGTCAGACATTCGTGCGGACGAAGACGGGGGTCACCCGCTCTTTGCGGTAGATCGGCCTCGCACCGGCGAGCGACTCATCACTCGCGCCACAGCCTGTTTGAGTTGATTGATATCGAGAGGCTTCACGAGATGCTCGGCAAATCCAGCTTCCCTGCTCCGTCGAATATCCTCCTCGGAACCGAACCCGCTGAATGCGATGGCTCGGAGGGGGCCTTCATTCCGCAACTCCGCAGCGAGTTCGAGACCGGTGGCGTCCGGCAGGCCGATGTCGCTGAGCAGCAAATCAAACTGCTGCTGATGCCAGAGTTCCTTCGCAGCAGCCACGTTTTCTGCGGTCTCCACCAAATGTCCCTTGGCGCTGAGGACCTTTGCCAGAATCCGGCGCGTATCCTCGCTGTCCTCTACCAGGAGAATACGCAGCCGCTCCACTTTCTCAGCCGGCTCTTCAGGCTGCGAGAGCATGGCTTTACGAGCAGGCGCGGCCACGGTTGGGAGGGTGATGATGAAAATGGAGCCTTTTCCGGGCCCGGCACTCTCGGCGGTGATGTCACCATGATGCGCATCAATGATCATGCGCGAGATAGCCAAGCCCAGGCCGAGCCCTCCGTACTGACGCGACATGGATGACTCCACTTGTTCGAACGGCCGGAAAATCCGGGTCAGGACATCGCGCGCCATGCCCATACCGGGGTCGATACATTGAATGACCAGCCGTCCATCTTCGGTATTGAACGAACGAATCACCACTTCGCTACCCTGTGGTGAAAACTTGATCGCGTTCTGGAGCAGATTCCAGAGTACCTGCTGTAGCCGGGCGGGATCGGCATTGACGTACGGATGCGTGGCCTCGAGCTCGAATCGAACCTTTTGCTGTTTCAGCGCAAGGCTCGGTTCGCAGATCGCGACCGCCTGCCGTGCGAGTTCATGCGCATCCACAGTTCGGAAGCTGAGAGTCAGCTTTCCGCGCGCCAAGCGCGTGAGATCGAGCAAATCCTCGATCAGCCGGGACTCGAGTTCGATATTGCGCTGGATCATCTCCAGCATGGACTGCAGCTCTTTCGGAGGGTGATTGTTCAACGCTTCCGTCACCGCCGCCAGTACGGGAGTGAGGGGTGTGCGCAGTTCATGGCTGAGGACAGCCAGGAAGTGATCCTTGGCATGATTCGCCCGCTCGGCCGCTTCTCGTGCCGCCTGGATCTCCTGCTCGAAGCGTTTGCGTTCGCTGATATCTGTGGAGACACCACCCAGGCCCCGGATCGTACCGTGCGCCTCGCGAATGGGGAATTTGACGTTCATGAACGTCCGTTTGATACCGTTAAATGCCGAACTCTCCTCAAACATCCGAGGAGTACCACTCCGGAGTACCGTATGATCGTTCTCCACGAAAACCTGCGCCAACTCCGGAGGGAAAAGCTCCCAGTCTGTGCGCCCGATGATCTCCGAATTCTCTTTGCCAGTGACCTCTGTAAATACCCGGTTCACCACCAGATAACGGCCATCGAGATCCTTGAGAAAGATCACCGCCGTGCTGTGATCGAGGATTGTCTGCAGCTTTCCCTCACTTTCACGCAGGCAACGCTCGGCGCGTTCGCGCTCTGCAAGTTCCTCTCTCAGCCGCCTTGTTTTCTCCCGCACCTGCCTGCGAAGAGACCAGAGCCAGGCGAGAATGGCAAATCCGAGGAAAAGGATCGCAGCTCCCCCGATCGTCACATATCGCCAAGGCACCCCCTTCGCGATCCCGGGTGGGTTAACACCAAACCACCGGTCATAGAGCTGAGCGTACTCACCGCTCCGTCTGACGCGTGCCAGTCCCCTGTTGATCGCGGTCAAAAGCTCCGTGCGCCCCTCGGGGACGACGAATGAATAGTTGATCGGTAATATTGGAAGATCGGCGGGAACGAGATCGGTCAGTTCCTCCTTGGTGATGTAGTAGAAGCCGACAGCTTGACCAGCGATGGCAGCATCCGCTTTGCCGGCACTCAAGAGACGCAGCGCCTCAGGTTCGGACGCAACCAGGATCACCTCAATATTTGGAAAACCCGCCTGAAGGTAGTCCGAGACATACGAACCGCCCTGCACCAGGACTTTCTTTCCACTCAAATCGTTCAGGGATCTGACTCCCGGCGAGCCGCGGCGGAGAAAGATCTCGTGCGTGATCGTCGCGTGGGGCAAAGCATAGTCAACGAGACGGTCGCGCGCGGATGAATAAAACATCGCCGAAACCTCGGCGCTTCGTTCCTCCTCGAGAGCCCTGCGTACCTGTAGCCAGGGCAACAGCCGCACATCGACCTCCATTCCCATTTCCCTCCCGATTGCCTTGATCAGCTCGATGTTGAAGCCTGTGGGCTTACCATTGGAGTCGAATCCGGAATATGGCGGGTAGTCAAAGTCGTCGCTGTAAACGATCCGGGCAGGGAGACGATTCTCCCGCTCCGGCGGTGCCGCAGGAGCCGCCGCAACCAGGAGCAGCAACATCGCGAGCAGCCTGAAAACGGCAGTTGAATTCTCAGGAGTGAAAGTTTTGCGCCGCTGAAAAGCGGCTCGCTGGCCTTTTCCGCACTCCCCCATCCACAGAGCGCCAGTCCGGTATCCCGGGAGATACCATTGACTCGGCCTGAGATACTCGAGCGGCGCCACCGGAAACCTTATCGCCGTTTTCAGAATTGTCCAAATCGAGCCGACGATACGGGTACGGATGTGGATACTCATGCGGTCTCTACCAGAAAAATCGTCGGTCTCGCCGGGTAAGGGGGCACCCGGCAGTAGGAAGCGTATCTTTACGTGCCACTAGCCCCACTTTGACGCGGCAGAGTGGGGCATGCTTCCAGCCATTTGTGTTCGGCAGAAAGCGTGCTGTTTGAATCTACGGCATCGATCCTCGGGAAAGCC
>CBINJX010000186.1:0-7923 GCA_966251085.1 uncultured Verrucomicrobiales bacterium | reverse complement strand
TGGAATATGAAAACGAACTGCTTGTGCGATACGCCGGCTCCGCTGGCCTTCGCGGCAGGGGAGCGGCGCTCTGACTCGCCGTTCCGTCCAGTCACCCTCGCAAAGGATGCGCTTTGGCGCTCCGCTGCCCGGCACTCCGGGGTGATGATCGAAGTGCTCGACGGCACCCTCTGGATCACGGTGGATGGTGATCCGAGCGATCACGTACTGCGCAAGGGGCAGAGCTTCCGTTGCGGAAAGAATAGACGAGTCGTCGCGCAGGGGCTCGGCGCACCTGCACGGATGTTCGTTAAGCAGTAGTGCTCATATCCTTTGAGACTGTTCACCTCGCCGCGTTCGGATACGAGGTGACTCTGGCCCGGTATTACCCGAGCGATGCTCGATCGCGCGCAAGCTCGAGAGTATCAATTTGAGAGTAACCAACGAGCAGGGCGCGTGAAGGAGGTTGAGAGCCGCGCACTGGCAGACCGGAACGGGTCAGCGTGGCGTTGCTGGGGCTGATTACTGACTTCCGAGCACTGAGTACTTTCTTCCCGCCTGCACGCGCCCCGCTCGTTGGTTGCTCTCAACTATTCACTTTCACTCGGCACTCGGCACTTTCTCCCCACGTTCACCACAGACTGATACGGGGGCGATGACACTTGATTCGCACACTTGTTCTTCTTGGCGTTTCCAAACTCGTGTGATAACGCGGACCCCGCATTCTACCCGGACTGATATTAGCCCAGGTAGTGAGTACTAATTCAGCCGGTATCAAAGTATGGATAAGGTCTGGGTTTTCATGGGACCCCGAGCAGCATTTCCCTCGGGTGTATTCTCCCGGAAGGATCTTGCGGAAGAATGGATTCGTACACACGGGCTCAGCGGCACTCTGACTGCCTATCCCATTGATATCGGCCTCTACGAATGGGCTGCGAACAAAGGCCATTTCAGGCTTTTGGGGGAAGACCACCGCAACGCGGAGTTCATCCAGCAGTTCAGCTCATCTCATCAAGAGCATTACCATTACGGCAATGGCGACGCCGGCTGCTAAATGCCAGGAATGGTGATGCTCTCCCGGCCTCAGAACACGCTCTACGCTTACCTCGTCGATGCAGACTTCACCCGCATCTCGGAACGCGTGGTGCAGCGCATCGAGGAATTCATCGAAAACCGCACGTGGGTTTGCCCTCGCGTGTGCGGTGTCGATCGAATGCGAGCCCTCGAAGACGGGAGCCCGGAATGGAATCTCGGTTTGAATCTCGACCTTCCCAATCCACAGGATGAGCCGCCCGGCTGGTTTTCCGATGTTGAAGCGCTGGTTGGCGTGGCGGTGCAACTTCGGCGAGAGTTTCAGTGCAATGTCATTCTCGAGATCACCGACAACCGCACTGGTTGCGCGGAGGACATCATGGAGATCGATTGTGATTTGCCGGATCTGAATTATCTCCGCCGGTTCATTGGCACCGGACATACATCTCGCTAACGGGAGTTAAATAACCGATGATACGCGGATGCATGAGTCCGCGTCCGCTCCTTTCGGGAGACGTTCTTTGCCGCGCTGGTTTCCGCTGGTATGCCTCGGCTTCGTCATCGTTGGGGTGGGATTGCTGGTCGTGATGCTTGCGCAGGCTCGCCGTGATTACCGGATTGCCTACGTTTACAAGGAAGCGCAATGCGAGGTTCTTGACCGTGCTACGGAGAGCTTTCGAGCGCCTTCATATTCGAGCAATCAGAGGCGGAGCACATCAACCAGGGTGGTCTTTACATTCCGGTTCAAGACGGAGGAGGGGCTCACGATAACAGCCCGTGGTTTTGACAACTACCGGGGCAAAGGCACCCCGCGCGCGGAGGCCGACAGGTTTCGCGTAGGGCAGTCCTACCCCTGCTGGTACGATCCCGATGCTCCTGATCAGGCGGTGATCCTGCGGCGTTTCAATCCGCACTACTACTGGGCGCTCCTGATGCCGCTTGGCATGATTTCCATCGCTGGAGTTTTCCTGCGCGAGAGCCTGCGGCCTGTCGCGTATCATTCCCGGATCACCAGGATCACAGCCGGGCGTCAACTCGCACAGCGGTTGCCGCCGGTGACTTCCCATCGAGGGATGATCGGCTGCATGGGAGCTGCGGCGATCCTCTTTGCTGGAGTGACTGTTGGCTTCTATCTCGCAGCCACCGCCCAACAGTCTCGATCTACGCTGCTTCATTCCCTGAGTTCCACGACAGGAACGGAGATCAGCGGTTGGTGGTTCATTGTCGCGGTGACTGCCGCGGTCACGCTCCTGTTCCTATGGGGATTTGCGGTAAACCTGCGTTGGGCCGGTATCCCGGAACCCGTGGTGGAGGTGGATCACGCGACCCTTGCTCCCGGCGCCACCGGGCAGCTCCACATTGTTCAGTCTGGCCCGTTCCGAGCCGATTCTTTCGATGTGCTTCTCGTTTGCGAGACGGTCGGGAAAAACGCAAGAGCGACAGTCGTAGAGGAACGACTTCTACATATTGCGCCCCTGGAGATCCCGGATGCACAAAGCTCCAATGCCCGGGAATTCACGGCGCAATTCACGATCCCGTACACGGCAGCTCCTTCCTGTAATAGTCAGGCGGTAATGGGAAGCCCTCGCGTGCCGGCGGGCAAACGAGAACAAAGGATAATAGCAGGCTATGGTGAGCCGATTTATTGGATCCTCCGGGTGCAGCGGAAGATGGACGTCAAAACGGCGCTGGAAACTGACTTCGAGATCGTCGTGGAGAGAAGTAATCAACGAACAGGGCGAGTGGAGGCAGGAAGAAAGTAATCAGTTTCCGCTTCGCTCGTCGTTCCGATCTGCCGGTACACGTCCCTCACCCTCGATTTTCAGAGGAGCACCCAACGGGCGAGTCGCGTGAAGGCGCAAAGAAAGTTCCTCCAGCCGGTAGTTCCCGGCTCCTTTCAACCGCCAAAGGCGCATTCTCAGTCCCTCAACCCTCAACCAACAACCCTCAACTTTCAGAGAAGCCACGCACCGGCGGATCCGAACGTTACAGTGAGCTGCACCCGAACTGATTACTGATTACTTTCATCCCCCCGCCGCGAAAGTTTCTTCAAACCATCTCCACGGGTTGAGGAACCGGGCGGCGCAAGACGACCTTGGGGACCGTCTCCGGTGGAGGCGTAAGGATCTGGAGGAGCCGCACCAGATCCTCCTCTGTGATGTCCACAAAGGAGTCGAGACTGCGCAGGGCTCTCTCGACCTCCTCATGAGTGGGAGTGCGCCGCCCGGTGGGGCGCTTTGGAGGAGTGGCGATACGGTTGAAATGGGCAGGGTAGCGACGCCATTCAAAAAAGGCATTGAACAGCACCGCGAGCGTGATCATCGCCGCGGCATTGAGGAGCACCGGGCAGAGGACATAGTGAAACTCCATCGATTGAATCGCTGGGCCACCGATCACCGCAGTCAGGGCCGTCGCGCCACCGGGCGGATGAATGCATTTGAACTGATGCATCGCCCCGATAGCCAGGCCGACCGCTAGCGCTGCTGCCAGTGCCGGGTAGGGAATCCACTTTGCACAGATCACCCCGATCAAGGCGGAGATCACGTGTCCGCCCAACACGGGCCAGGGCTGAGCCAACTGCCCGTGTGGCACCGCAAATAACAGAACCGCACTTGCTCCCATCGAAGCGATTAATGGCGCGCCTCCCGTGGAAGGGGGAAGCTTCTCATTGAGCAAGATCAGGAGAAGAATGGAAAGGGAACCGCCCAGCCAGGAGATGGCTTTTTCTTTGCGGCTTACAACGCTCAGCTCGATTCCGAGCCAGGCTATCCAGGATTTCAAAGACGAGAGGAGAGGAAATGTGCCGGGGATTCCGACTGATCACGAGACGACAAGCTGCGGGGAGCACAAGGGCTGCCCGCAGCTTGCTGCTAACCAACTCAAATAACTGCCGCAGTTTTTACACAGGGCTCTGTGCCGGCTTCGGCTTTTCCAGCTCCTGTTTGGGACCGAAGAATTCGAAGTGTACCTGACTTGCCGGGATGCCCCATTCCAGCAGCTGGTGATAGATGTTCACCATGAAAGGCTTCGGTCCGCAGAAGTAATAATCCGCATCGCGGTCCGGAACCAGCGACTCGATCAGCTGTGCATCCACAAAGCCGGCGGAGTCATGTCCATTCCGGGCACGATCCTCTTCCGTCGGTTCGCTGTAGCGATAGTGCACCGACAGGTTGGGATGCTTTGCCTTGAGAGCGCGCACCGTGTCCCGGAAGGCATGTGTGCGGCCGTTGATCGCGGCATGCACAAAGAAGATCTGGCGCTCGGGCATCGCTTCCAGGGCGGCGAGAAGCATACTCAGTGTTGGCGTGATTCCCACGCCGGCCGAAAGCAGCACCAGTGGACGCTGATGCTTTTCGGTGACATCCAGGAAGAACTCACCGCATGGCGGGCCTACCTCCAGCGAGTCTCCCTCCTTCACATTCTCGTGCAGCATCGTGGAGACGAAGCCGTCAGGTGTTCCAGCCTTGAACCCGGTCTCCCGTTTCACACTGATCCGGTACCACGGCTGCCCGGGTTTGTCGGAGAGGCTGTAGTTTCTCATCGTGGTATGACCACACGGGCTCGGCACGCGGACAGTAATATACTGCCCCGGTTTGAAGCGCGCCACCGCGCCGCCATCCTTCGGTTCCAGGTAAAAGGACGTGATTACATCGCTTTCGCGCTCCTTGCGTGCGACCCGGAATGGTCTAAAACCCGACCAGCCGTTAGGAGCCGCTTCCTGCTGATGGTAGATTTCCCGCTCCCGTCCGATCAGGATATTCGCCAGGAAACCGTAAGCTTCCGCCCATGCATTGATCACCTCATCGGTGGCGCCCTCGCCCAATACTTCGCGGATCGAAGCAAGCAGGTTCTCCCCCACGATCGGATAATGCTCCGGCTTGATCATTAGCGACGCGTGCTTCTGTGCGATCAGTTCCACCGCACTGCCCAACACCTCCAGGTTATCGACATTTGCCGCAAACGCGCAGATCGCGCCAGCCAGCGCCCGTTGCTGAGTGCCTGACACCTGATTAGCGGGATTAAAGAACGGCCCTACTTCCGGATTCTTGGAAAACATCCGCTTGTAGAAGTGCCGGGTGAGCGCCTCGCCATGCTCCTGAAGGATTGGAGCGGTGGCTTTGACGACTGCGATGGTCTGTTCGGTGAGCATATCAGGGGAATCCGTTGACGAGGTGAGTAATAGGTATTCATTTTACCTATTCAAGGACAAAGCCTCAACTCGACGTGACGAACGGCAGGAAGAGGCTACAATTTTGATCCTGGAGATCTGCCATGCAACTGACCACCCACACCGATTATGCCCTGCGGCTGCTGATCTATCTGATGAGCAATTGCACGCGTAACGTCAGCACCCGGGAGGTCGCCGAAGCATACGGCATTTCGTTGAATCACCTGACGAAAGTGGCGAAGTCTCTGACTAAAGGTGGATGGCTCGTTTCCACCAAGGGGGCCGGGGGCGGGCTCATGCTGGCGCCGCATACTCCAGATGCCCGGCTCGGGGAAATCGTGCGTTATACGGAGTCGAGTTGTGATATTGCCGAGTGCTTCAATCCTTCCTCGAACACCTGCCCTATCATTCACGTCTGCCGTCTCAAGCCAGTGCTCTACCGCGCCCGCAAGGCGTTCTTCGATGTGCTGGATACAGTAACGGTGCGTGATGTCGCCCGGAACCCCGAGGAAGTGGGGCTGGTTTTTGCGGGAAAGGGCGCGGCTACTGGTCGTGCGGCGGGGAGTGTGTGAGGGACGGGATGAGATGCAAGGGAGCCATCAGTCTCATCTGTCTTATTGGTCCGAATCCTGGAGCCGGCAACTCCACTCCCGAGAGGTGTTCCACGAGCATGCGGCACGGGTGGTGTGGCCGCAGGAGAGGGGGAAAGTCAACCCGCTCACTGCTCCTTCTTCGCCGGCAAGTGCGCAATCGCAGCAGCCTCTTACGTTGCATACAGCTGAAAACTCGTGAGGAACCGCAGCTTCTGCCTTGAAGGCGCGAACGAGAGCTGAGGGGTGGTTCTGATGCAATCCGGTGAATGGGCGTCAGCTCGCGGTCGCTCGCAGGGAAGGGTGGATCAGAGGAACACCGTTGGGGATCTCAACCCATGCCGCCGCAGTAAATGGCTCTCCGCTGGCGAGCACTCGTTCCAATCACGCGGCAACTTCTCGTACTCGGCGCATCGACCGGCACACCCGACGCATGCAACCGCATGCCTTACCGGTACTCAGTAGCGTATCGCGCATCAATACTGATGCACCGCGCTCACTCACTTATGCGCTGCGCAATTATCTTTATGCACCGCCGTTCCCCAGCTGAGCACTGGCGGTAAATACTGATGCGCTGAGCAACTATCCTGATCCACTGCGGATCGTGAGTTACCCCCTGAGCAACTATCTTTGTCGGCCGAGCAACTATCGTCATGCGCTGAGCAGTTATACTTATGCGTTGAGCAACTATCTTTATGCACCGCGCTGACTCCCTCCCTCGCCAGCGCACCACTATTTGTCGCGGGCGGATTACTCTTTTCTCTGCGCCGCATTACTATTTCTCGCCGGGAGATACACCATACCTCGCCAGCCGATGACCTTTTTGTACCCGCCGGTGAGATATAACTCGCTGCTGCCGAGAGATAACTCGCCAAAACATACCGGATACCTCGCCAGCGCATAAGTATTTACCGCCAGCCGATAACTCGACGCAATTTGAGCGTTTCGGGTCCTCTGGACGCCGGTCCAGGCGCTTGGAGGGACATTGCAACAGTCGCCTTATCAAGTGTTTGCATCTTACGGATGCCCATTGTGAGCCCAGGAGACGCCGTGTGGATTTTCGACGAGCAATCGCTTCTATCGAGCACTTTCGCTGCGCTGCTCAGCGTTCCTTTCCTTCCACCGTCCGGCTTTTGGCCTGCATCTGCTCGAGCGCGTTGGTCTCCTCCCGGACAATCGCGAAGAACTGGTGATACGCTTTTGCCTCTTCATTGAAGGTGAGCACGGCCTCGGTGTCGCTCCCTACCTCGCCCCGGCGTTCCTGGATTTCCTTATACCAGCCTAACAGCCGCGCGTTCATGGCTTCGATCCGCTCTTCCGCACATTCGATCCGGATCTGTTGTTTCTCTTCCTCGGAGATTTCCTGGTCCTTCTCGCCAACTGCAAGGGCGCTCCCGGCAGTTGCCTGTACGTGCTGCTTCGCCTTGGAATGCTGTGCATCCCAGAGCATTTGGCCACTCCACGGCATGATCAGCGCCAGCCCGAAAAGAGAGGTGAATGCACCGACCTTTGTCTCTTCCCAATAACGGGTCAGGAACATCAACTCCGCCAGCGGAAGCAACGAGAACCCTACGGCCCAGCGTTTGCCGATGTGTTGTACTCTACGGACGATGAGTGTCCGGCCGATGATGATCAGCAGCAGGCCGAAGCCGGCAAAGGAGGCAAGAATCGTGTCCATGGTTCAGGCAATGCAGTTCTTTTCCTGTTCCTCGGTGAGAGCATGCATGCCTCCGCCGAGTTGCCAGTAGAACATATAATAAACAACCAGAAGGCTGGGGCCGTTTACGGCAATCGCCGCGGCGGCAAAGGAGAAGCCAAGCTGATCCGAGGCGAGCACGAACATCACCGAGATGATCACGGCGAGGCCGATGATCAGAGTCGCCGTGATCGAGAGCTGATCGGTGGTGCCGTCCCGGAACATCCGCAGCTTGCGCAAAAAAGAGAGCGCCACCACCAGGTAGGCGACCATGCTGAAGATGGAGAGGATCTGCAGCCCATCGACGCCGACAAATGCGTCGTAGAAGCCGTGAGCGAGGGTCACGCCGACGAGGACACCGAGGAACGGGAGTGTCTTTCTAACAGGCTCCCGTACTGCCTCACAGAGGGCCAGTCCGATCAGCCCAGTGGCAGCCAGATGGAAGAAGTTCGCATTCA
>CBINJX010000185.1:0-7942 GCA_966251085.1 uncultured Verrucomicrobiales bacterium | reverse complement strand
CGCCGATATTGCGCAGGCGCATCTGCCGGGCCATTTCGTCCGCTGCCTCTAGATTGGTTTGGAGAATCGTTTTCTCCACATCCTTGGCCCCCTTGTTGCGCCCGGTGTTCACGTCAATCGCGATCAATGCCTCCGTTTCATCGATCACAATGTAGCCGCCGCAAGGCAGCCACACCTGACGATGAAAGGCGTCGTCGATCTGCTTTTGAACGTTATACGCCTCAAAAAGCGGCGTCGGTCCGGTGTAATGCTGAATGCGGCCTTTGGAGCGCTTCGAGATCTGGCCGACCATTTCCGCCATCCGGTTGCACGCAGTCTCGTCGTCACAGACCACTTCATCGATTTCATCGGTGAGGAAGTCACGAACAGTACGCTCTATAAGATCCGGCTCCTGAAAGACGCACAGAGGTGCAGGTTTCTGTTTCACCTTCTGCTCGATCTTGCGCCACTGCTCCACCAGCAGCCCGAGATCGCGGACGAAATAACGGGCACGCTGTCCTTCACCGACAGTCCGGATAATGACGCCCATTCCCTCCGGGACATCGAGTTCCTTTAAAATCTTGCGAAGCCGCTCACGTTCCTTTGGGGATTCAATTTTCCGCGAGATACCGCTTTGATCGCTGTACGGCATCAGCACGAGATATCGGCCCGCGAGCGAAATATTGGTCGTGATACGCGGTCCCTTGGTCGAGATCGGTCCTTTCGTCACCTGGACCAGCACCTCGCTGCCGACAGGATATATGCTCGGAATATCTTTCGCAGTGATCCGCTTGCTCTCCCGTTTGCCGCCGTCGCGCTCAACCTGCTCAATACCGCTATCGAGTGCTGCAGGGAGAGCATCCCAGAAGTGGAGGAATGCGTTTTTTTCGAAGCCGATGTCCACAAACATCGCCTTGAGACCATGTTCGATGTTTTTAACGCGGCCCTTGAAGATTGAGCCAACGATGTTTCGATCCGTTTCCCGTTCGATCGAATATTCTTCTAAAATGCCATTCTCGAGCAAGGCCACCCGCCGCTCGAGCTTCTCACAATTAATAATAAGTTTGATGCCGGTCTGGCGTGGAGCCAGACCGATCAGCCGTTTGACACGCTCGGTCATGGAAAGGAGCTTGGGGTAAAGTTTTGAGAACACTGGGGCGGTTCAGTGGCGCTGAGGGGTGTCCAAAGTTGAAAATTTTCTCAAGTTCAAAGGTCCCGGGGTGCACTTCACCTCGCAGCATGCAAAAGGAACGGGCCCAGATGCAAGAGGCGCGAACAGCGAATCTTGCATCCCTGAGAGATTAGGATCAGTTCACGATTAACGCCCGCGCCCCTGCGGTGACTGCTGCGTTGGAGCAGAGCCACGACGAGGACCAAAGAAACGCTGGAAGAAATTCCGACGATCCACCTTCGGCTTTACAGGTTCTGCCCGAGGAACAACCCGGCCGCGAGCATCGGGTTCCGCCCGAATGTTCGGCGTCCGATTTACCTGCTTCTTTTTCTTGTTGGTCTTCGTGGTAGTCGCAGGCACCGGTGGCTCTTCGACGTGATCGACAGTCTCTTCGTCGGCTGTCATCTCCGGAGGCACGGAACTCTTCTCGTAGTCCACGTCCAAGATCGGCTTGAAGTGCCCCTCCGCCGGTGGGAGCCACGCCAACCCGGGATCGTAACCCTTTTCCAAATCCAGGGCTTCCTCGAGAATCTTCTGGGCTACCGGGGCGGAAGTACCGCCGCCAGACTTTCCGTTACCAACCATTACCGTAACGGCGAATTTCGGCTCCTTGTACGGTGCAAAGGCAATAAACCAGGTATGGTTGTCCTTTTCACGGCGACCGTTTACTTCACGCCATACCTGCGCCGTACCGGTCTTGCCGGCGACTTCCACTCCCTTGATCCGGGCCCGTTTACCGGTCCCACGCGGATCGTTTACAACCTTCCACATTCCATAGCGGATCTGCTCGATCTGCTCATCGGTCACGCCATTCTCTTTGAGGTTCGCCCGAATCTTTGGCTCATGCGGCGCAACGAGTTCATTTGTATCGGGATCGACAACATCACGGCCTGCCTGATCCAGCACCCGGTAAACCATCCGCGGCTCATAAGCGACTCCGCGATTTGCAATGGCCGCTGTTACCATGGCCATCTGCAGCGGCGTGGCCTGGCACGAGCCTTGCCCGATTGAAACGTTCGCAGTGTATCCCGGAGACCAGCGTTCGTTGGGATTAATGCTCCGCAACCACTCTGGCCCGGGAAGAATTCCCGGGCTCTCGCCTGTCAGCGGAACCCCGGTCCTGTGACCAAGCCCCAGAGCTGATCCCACGGCATCAATCTCATCAATGCCTGCCGCATTTCCGTACTGGTAGAAGAACGCGTTGCAGGAATGCTTCAACGCATCCGAAAGGTCGATGGTTCCATGCGGTGGCAGGTTCTTCTGAATGGTCCAGCACCCCATGAACTTGTTGCCGTAGGTTACACCACCGGAACAATTGAAAGTCTTGTTTGCAGGCAACCCTTTCCGGAGCCCCGCCAGTCCAGTGACCGTCTTGAAAGTCGAACCTGGCGCGTAGCTCTGGATCGCGCGGTTCATCAGCGGGTCGGTATCGTCGTCGTTCAGCTTTTTCCAATCCGCGGGCGACACACTCGGGATGAACATGTTGGGGTCGTACGAAGGCACCGAAGCCATCGCCAGAATCTCACCGTTATTCGGATTAACCACCACCGCAGCGCCACGCCCGATTCCCGCCTTCCGCAAGGCTTGCTCCGCAATATACTGAATCCGCGCGTCAATCGTGAGATAGACATTATTTCCCTGCTGCGGAGGCACTACTCGAACCTCGCTCTCAATCACTCCTTTCACATTCCGCTGCAATACGCGAACGCCGGGTTTTCCCCGGATCCACTTATCCAGATGCTCCTCTACTTGGGACCTGCCCTCCACATCTGGCTGGTAAAATGTATAATCTTTTACGTCCGGGAGCTGACTGATGTCATTCGGTGCACCGACATACCCGAGGAGATGCCCCCCCAGTGCACCATAGATGTACTGCCGTACGGGCCGCAGACTGATATCCACCCCCGGCAAACCCACATCGTGTTCTGCAAATTTTGCCAGGGTCTTGAAATCGAGTTCTTCGAGATAAGTAAACGGCACGAGCGTATCGTTTCGATAGTGCCGCTGTAGCCGTTCGGCATTGTAGTCCTTTGCGAGATCCAGTTCCTGCAGCCGTGGAACGATACTCGTATTGACGATCTGAACGATATCCGCCTCTTTCTTCTCCTTGAGCATCTGACGGACGGGTGCGGTGTATGTCGTCAGCGGCACATCGCCATTCTGCTTCTTGTACCCCTGCACCATGTCCCGGAGATAGAAGTTCACTTCATAACTGGCACGATTGCCCACCAGGGTAATTCCATTCCGATCACGGATCTCGCCACGGACCGACGGAATGCGAACAGTGACCTCGGAACGGTTGGCTATCTTTCGAGTCCAGTGTTTACCTCGGGCCACCTGCTCCCACCAGAGCTTCCCCACGAGAGCCCCGAGGCCGAGGATCATGACAAACGCGAGAAAATAGATGCGCAGTTCCGCGCTGGGACGACGAGTACGACGAGCCATAGGCTAGCGGTCCTGATCGCGCACTGGCCGGATCTTGTATCCGATCAAATGCGCGAGATAATTCAGGAAAAAGAAGAAAAAGGGTGAAAGAAACATGGCGATCAGACCGGCTCCGCCAATCCGCCACCAGATTTCCTGGTTGAAATCAAAATGCACCGGCTGACGCCGGATGCTGACCATTAAATACTCCGCCAGAACGACGGCAGCAGTGCAGATCCCACTGAGAATGCAGTGGATTTCCCAGCGCCCACGTTGAAATAGGGGTTTGAATCCGCTCATAAGTGCGCCAAGCGCAGCATAGAGGATAATCGACCACCCCAGCCCGATTTCAACTTCTCCATCCACCATCTGAATATGGAGAGCGTCCCACATCAGGCCGCCAGCAAAAGCCAGACCGAGCATCCCTGGGGTCGGCAGCGCCAACGCCCCGTAGAACATCACGATCGGCATCAACAGCACTCGCGCCCCCATATTTGGCAGGGGGCCGATGAAATGCTGCACGACTAGCGAGAAGAACATCGCTACGACCAGAATCAGGAAAAACATCAGCCCCTTCACGGCTATTTCGTTTCGCTCACCACCACGAAGACGTCCTGTAAGGTGGTCAGATCCACCGCCGGCAGGATTGTCGCCTGGCCATCAAGCTCACGAACTTTGAACTCTTTCACGGCGCCAATCAGCACCCCAGCCGGAAAAACTCCGCCTACGCCGGAACTAAAGATTCGCTGCCCCGGCTGAAGATTGGCCTGCTTGGAAAGAAAGTTGAGCGTAATCGACGGCATCACTCCGCTCGACGCGCGTTCACCGCGGACGATCCCCTGCTCTCGGGTTCCTTCGACATTTGCAGCCACCCGGCAATTCTCATCAGAGATCAATACCACGACTGCCGAATGCTCGGAGATGCTGGAGGTCGTCTTACCAACCAAACCCTCTTCCGTCAGCACCGGCATGTCAGGCTCGATCCCCTCGGCCGAACCGCGATCAATCGTCACGGTGTTGTACCAAGTCGAAGCATCGCGTGCGATGATCCGTGCAGGCATCAGCTGGAATACAGCGCGCTCCCGGTAGCCGAGAGCATTCCGCAGCCGGTTGTTCTCGGCTTCCAAACCGCGGAGGGTCTGATTCGTGGCACTGAGTTCCCGGTTGAGAACCCGGAGATTCTTCACCTCCTCTTCCAGCTGCTCGAGGGTCTTTAGGCCTTCCCGAAACGCCGTATACTTCCGCTCCAACGTCGAGCCCGATTTCAGAAAGGGAGAGATCAACCCGAGAAACCCCGCCTGAATCCGGCGAACATTCTGCGGATTGGCCGCAAAGATCAGAAGGCCGATCAGTGCTACGGCAAAAACAATGATCGCGATTACATTGACGCGCTTACTCATGGGGCAAGAGCGTGACTGTCGCGGCGCCCCTGCGAGCAATCAAGGGCCAGCCGGAATTGAGGAGGGACTGACATCTGAAGGCTCGCAAGTCGGCGCGGAGACTTCATTGCGGCTTAGTAGCGAGTGTCGCTCGTGGCCACTTGGCGCAGGAACTTGATCTCGCTCAGAGCGCGTCCAGTTCCTTCCGCCACGGCGCTCAGCGGATCCTCCGCCACATGCACCGGCAGGCCCGTCTCCTCCGTGAGCAGACGATCCAAGCCGCGCAGCAGCGCGCCACCGCCTGCAAGCACGAGACCGCGATCGACAAGATCCGCAGAAAGCTCGGGAGGACAACGCTCCAGAGTCACACGCACCGAGTCAACGATCGTAGAGATCGGCTCGAGCAACGCCTCGCGAACTTCCTGTGAAGTAATAGTGAGGGTCTTCGGCAAACCGGCAACGAGGTCGCGCCCCTTCACCTCCATCGTCGTCTCCTTTTCGATGGGGTACGCCGAACCGATCTTAATCTTGATATCTTCCGCAGTGCGCTCACCGATCATCAGGTTGTACGCGCGCTTCATGTACTGAATGATCGCCTCATCCAGCTCATCGCCTGCGACACGGACCGAACGACTGAACACGATACCCGAGAGCGAGATCAGCGCCACCTCGGTGGTACCGCCGCCGATATCGATGATCATGTTGCCGGCGGCATCCTGCACCGGGAGCCCGCAACCGATCGCAGCCGCCATCGGCTCCTCGATCAGGTGAACTTCGCGAGCACCAGCGCGGAGCGCGGATTCCTTCACCGCGCGTTTCTCCACCTCGGTGATACCCGAGGGGACAGCGATCACAACCCTCGGCCGCGGTTTAAAGAAAGTGCGTGAGCCATGCACCTTCTCAATGAAATGCCGCAGCATCGCTTCTGTGATTTCAAAGTCAGCGATCACACCGTCCTTCAAGGGGCGGATCGCCACGATATTGCCCGGTGTACGACCGAGCATGCGCTTTGCCTCATCACCGACTGAGAGAACACGGTTGGTACCGGCGGCAACAGCGACGACTGAAGGCTCGCGGAGCACGATCCCGTGATCCTTTACATAGACCAACGTGTTGGCCGTACCGAGGTCGATGCCTATGTCGTTCGAAAAGAGGCCGAAAACTCCATTAAACATTCAGAATACCTTCTAATGATGGGTCAATTGTGGATGCGTCCGGGCGCTAAGAGGTCGGAGAGCGGTGATGAAAGATGAGAAAATGATTCGCAATGTACGTGGTTTATTCCGCTACCCGTCAAAAAGGCGCTTACAAATAGGAGCAGCCTGAACGGTGCGTCAAAAACAAATCGCACAAGAGCAGGAACCGGTCCGGGCGGACAATATTACCGCTCCAGTGCCCTCTGCAAACCGTTCCACACAAAGGAGGAGAAATCCTCCGTATTCTTCAGCAGCTCTTCCCCGAATGAAGCCCATGTCACCTCAGGAGCTGCAACAATGAGAAAAACGGCCAAAAGAGCCAGATTCACGATATAGATCACGACGAGGGAGAAGAAGGTACCGTGATATGTCAGATCCGACTGCCCCTTTGGAATCATCCAGCAGGTAAAGCTCATGTGAAAGGCCCAGGAGGCGCCCAAGGCGAGAAAGAGCCATTGAATCGGCGTCATCCAGAGGAGCTGCACCTTTGGAAGCGTCAGATCGTAAAAGATGCTGATCGCCCCGTAGAATGCGATTACGGCGATGCTGTAGATCGGGTAGAAATAAGGCGCGAGCGCGATCCAGAAATTGTGGGTATCGGTGAGGATATGCCCCCCATCCCGCCGCACCTCGAAATGGCTCACCCGCCCCCCCATCAGCCAGACCCAAACGGCATGCGTCAATTCGTGCCCGAAAACGTACGCTCGTAAGGGGCGTGGTTCCCCGAGCGCCCAGATCGAGCCAAAAAACCAGAGCGTCCACAGAACTGCGCCGAGAGCGAAGAACCAGAACTCCTCAGTCGCCCAGAAGGCATGCTCCAGGGCGGCACGGGAAAATGCGGTGAAAAATGTCTGGGTAAGCAGACATGCCGGCACGAGCAGGAATACCCCGATCACCGCATTCAACCACCGTGTCGGGATTGTATACGGCTGCTCCTCTACCTGCGCAGCATGGGAGACACGCAGCTGGCGAGCGGACTTCGGTTTCCGTTTGTTGGTTGTCTGACGCGCAGGCACCGGGGCTATTCTTTAGAACTTTTAGAAATCCCGGGCAAAGAAAAACTCCCGCCCTCGCACTGGAACGAGAAGCGCTGGCACATCGAAAATGTGCCAGCGCGTTTAAATTTCGGTATGGAGCAGCGGACTAGGCGCGGCCCATGTACTCACCTGTCTGCGTGGAGATCTTCACCTTCTCGCCTTCCTTGATGAAAAGCGGAACGTTGATCACCTTGCCGGTCTCAAGCGTCGCAGGCTTCTGGACGTTGTTGGCGCTGTCGCCACGGACGCCTTCGGCGCTTTCGGTCACCGTGAGAATGACGGAAGACGGAAGCTCGATATTCGCGGCTTTACCTTCGACATAAAGCACTTCCACCGAGAGGTTCTCGACCAGGTACTCCTTGGCGTCGCCGACGAAATCAGCATCGAAGCTGATCGTCTCGTATGTCTCGGGGTCCATGAAGTGGTAGCCGGTATTATCCTTGTAGGAGAACTCCAGTTTCTTCCGCTCCACTTCGACCAACTCCACCTTATCCGTGGAACCAAAACGGACATCGGCCGATTTACCGGTGCCGATGTAACGGATGATCACCTGAACAAAGGCACGAAGGTTGCCCGGTGTCCGGTGCATCACCTCCAGCACGATCGCTGGGTTGCCGTTGTACCGGATGCACATGCCTTTGCGGAGATCGTTGGCGTTGGCCATAGAAATGAAAAAGAAAGCTAAAATTTAAAAGAAGGGGGGCGAACTATTCACGATGCCTATGGAAGATCAAGGTTCAAGTGAATGGCGGCGGA
>CBINJX010000184.1:0-7945 GCA_966251085.1 uncultured Verrucomicrobiales bacterium | reverse complement strand
CCTCGCGATGGATCTGCAGACGCTGACGCACCGTCGCTTTGTCGATCCCAGGAACTTTCGAAGCGATCTCCCCAGCATCGGCAACGGGAAGCCCCGGGTCGGTGCCTAGCATCGTCTTGAGCACCCACACCCCGCGGGAGACCGGGGAGGTGCGTGTGCCATTCGAGGTGATGGTGTGTATTGCGGCCTGGGTCACGATGCCGCCACGATGTGACTCCGGAGGAACTGGCACCCTGCGGAACTCGTCGCCCTTCACCCCGGGGATTCCGTAGAATCGCGCGAGGCGTTCGTTGATCGTGACGAAGTCGCTCTTGATGAGATTCCGCGCGTCGAGGTCGTGACGCAGGATCTCGGCAAAGAACGTCTCGCTCTCGCGTATCATCGAGACCTCGAGGTGACGATCGTACTCCGGATAGAGATTCTTAACAGGCGGGTTTGCCCCCACCTTTCGAAGGCCGAGCCATTGACCGGCAAAGTTGGTCACGAACGCACTGCTCTTCGGATCGGCGAGCATCCGGTTCACCTGATTTGCGAGCACTGCGGGTTTGGTGAGTTCACCACTCGCGGCAAGCCGGAAGAGTTCGTCATCGGGCATCGACGACCAAAGGAAGTACGACAGTCGGGAGGCGAGTTCGTACGGGGTGAGTTTGCGTTGCTTTGCGGCCCCAGGTTGTGGCTCTACCAGGAAGAGGAAATGCGGTGAGGTCAGGACGGCGGTAAGCGGGGCCTTCATTGCCTCGATGAACGACGATCTCTTCGCGCGAACCTTCTCAAAGAGGGCGACTCGCGCATTGACCTCCTCCTCAGTCACCGGACGCCGGAAGGCGCGCGTCATGAACCGCGTGAGGATCGCCCGAGCGGCTTTGATTTCATCCGTAGCCGGCGTCTTACCTAGCACGCGTGTGTGACTCTCCGGCGGCCAACTGGGGTAAACCGGACCCTCGATCTCGATCCAGTCGATCAGCAGCAGCGGCGCAGGAAACTCCGTCTTCCCCCGCCAGTCGTGATTCAGCACCGTCGGAATGTTATAAGCGTACTCGAGGGTCACGGCGGCCTTCTGTTTCGTGAAATTGGCACGCACCTCATAGATCTTCGGAGCCGACTCCGGCGCATCGACATCCATCTCCGCGACGACGCGAGGTGTTCCACCAAGATTCGTCGATACCTTCACCCGCGGCGGGCCGTATTCGTACATCCGGTGCGTTTCGAAATGTGCCAGGTCTTTCTGGTACTGCTCCTCCTGATATTTGCGACTCGATCCCTTCGCGATCTCCTGATCTCTGCGCATCCCCAGTACGACTTTCGCAGACTCCAGAACCTGTTCCCGGGTCGGCACCTGACCCGTGGCGCGGAAGCGGATGATGTATTCGCCTTCGTACGGAAGCTTGAAGTTCTTGAAACCGACCACCGTGCTCCAGCTGCTGTGATGCACCACGGTGAACCCGTTCTCGGTCCGATTGGAGCCGTCGTGCAGAGTGATGGTCTGCCCATCGCGCTTCACTCGGGCGCCATCGCTCCCGTCGCTGTGCTCCTCCGGTTCGAAATGCCACTTCAGGGCCGGCGGCTGCTCCCCTTCGAAAAGCGCACGATCGAGAATCTGTCGTGCCGCGGAGTAGTACAGCTCCAGGTGAAGCGGGGAGACGGTGAGCGCCTCGCCGATGTTGTCGAAGCCACCTGCGGGAGGATCTTCCGGGAACTTTTCCGCAGGCAGGAAGTTCACCCCGACGAGATCGCGAATCGTGTTGTTGTATTCCGCACGGTTCATGCGGCGCATCACCGTGGTGGTGGAGCGCCTTGCGATTTCCGCGCGTCCGAGTTCGGCCGTGAGCCAATCGACAAACTGCCCCGCGCGGTCCGCTGCCGGCTGCGGCTCCTCCTCAGGTGGCATCTCGTGGTTCTTGACCGTGCTGACCACGCTCGCCCACGCCTTTGCAGTCGCTGGATCGAGGAGATCAGGCTTCAGCGTATCCAGCCGGAGATCGCCTTTCTGCTTTTTCTCCCCGTGGCAGCTCACGCAATGCTCCGCCACGAAAGGCCGGACGACTTTCTCAAACCCCTGCTCATCGGGCTGATGCTGTATGTCAGTGGCGAATGCCGCAGTCGCAATCAGCGCGAGGGGCAAAAGACGCAGGGATCGGGCAATCATCGAAGGGAGCAGATTGGCGGGCCTTGCCCGTTGGATGCGGGCAGCTGTTGTGATTCCCAGAAGTACTTACTGATCGGGTGCTCACTCTGATTTGCAAGCGAGTCACTCGATCATCTTCCGGCGGGCGATAGCCCCGTTACCTTTTGATCAAGGCACGCCGATCCGAAGCGACGCCGTCCCCGGCGTCCGGGGACGGCCGGCCCTCCGGAGAGCGCACGCAATATCGATCTTACGCCCTGCGGCGGCGGCGCATGCTGCCGAGCAGCGCTCCGACTCCACCTATCAGAGTCACGCCCGTGGATGGCTCGGGAATCACCTGGAGGTAGATATCATCGGAGTCACCGGCGGAGCCGTTGCCGATGTAGAGAGTACCAGTCAGGCCGTCACCGAGATTTGTCACCGTGAGCCCGCTCACGATTTGCTGGCCCGACAATGTGAGACCGCTCCAGGTAGTGCCGGATGCCAGATCGGTATCGAAGAGCTTGTACCACCCCACTGCTCCCGTGCCGAGGAGGTCGATCGTGGTGCTCGCAAATGTGAAATCCGCATCTGATGCGCCAGCGATCGAGAGCCGATCACTGTTTCCCGGGGTGCCGATCGCAGCCCCTGCGATGCCGAGTTCAAATTTGAAAGATGAGCCGTCGAGCATCGACACCGTTCCGAACGTCTCGGTCAGATCGATCGCCAGATTTCCAATCCCCTCGCCGGGCGCAACGACGCCGCTGACCGAAATGCCATTGCTTCCGCTCGGAGCAACTCGCCCAGTGCCGCCCAATGTGCCGCCTGCACTGACAGTCACAGCCCCTGTCCCGGTGGCGGAGCCGACCGTGTTACTCGCCAGCAGGATGCCGGCATTTACGACCGTGCCTCCGGCATAGTTGTTTTCCCCCGTGAGCCGTGCGGTGCCGAGGCCGATCTTGGTCAGGCCACCGTCCCCCACCGCCGAACCTTCGGTGATTGTGCCGGTGATATTGACCGTCACGTCGCCCGGCGAGGTCACAGTCAGATGCGACTGTGTTCCCGTGCCAACGGTGATCGTGCCAGAGAATGTACTGTCACCAACCTGATTCGCCGCCGCACCAATCGTCTTGAGTCCGGTGGCATTTGTGGAGGAACCGAGTGTGATATCCCTGCCGACTTCGACAACGCCATTGGTCAACAACGCCGCGTGAGAGGTGGAGTTACCGCCGTTCCCGAGGGTGATTGCCGAGTTGGCGTTACCGAGTGGGCTATTGGTGTCCGGCATCACGTCCTGGGTAACAACCACCGTATTGGTGTTATTTCCGCCCGAGGAGCTGGCGATGGTCGTGCTGCCGGAATAGCTGTTGTTGTTAGTAAGTGTGGTCGTCGCATTGGCGTTCGCGCCGAAGGTCATGTTCAGCTTCCCGGAGATCAGGCCGGCGAGAGTCTGATTGTTGCCCGCTTTGGTAACAATCGTTTGGAAGCCGTCAGAGCCGTTGGTCAGCGTTCCCGTTGCGCCGAGCGTCAGAGTGCTCACGTTGAGAGTGGATACAGCGCCATTCACATCCACAGTGCCGCCGGAGATCGTCAACGGGGCGTTACCATTGTTCCCAATTCCACCCGTGCCATTCCCGGTGACGCCGCCCGCAGTTTCAGCAAAGAGCCGAACGGTGCCCTCGAACACCCTCAAACCCGAGCCGAAGGTTCCGGTGGTGTTCAGCTCCAAAGTTCCGCCGCCCCGCTTCTCCGGACCGCCGGCGGTATTGCCGCCACCGTCAATTGCGGTACCGATGCTGGCGTTTAGGCGGAGGGTTCCGCCTGTCTCGACATAGATATGCGAGAAGTCATTGGTGTCACGCGCGCCGAAACGCACGGAGCCGTTGATGGTATTCACGCCGCTGGTCGCCTCGGAGCGAAGGTCGATATTATCGCGCTGGCTGATGAAGAGCGTGTTCGCTCCGGTGTCTAGGGTCCAGCCGCTGTCCACAAAGAGGACACCGAGCAAACCCCAGGTCTCGCTGCCACCACCTGCCCCCCCGGTACCTATCCCGGTGCCGAAAGCTGCGGTTAGAGTGGGCGTCTTGTTAGCCACTCCTGCAAAAGCGCCGTCGAACACGGCAATGTCGCCGTTCACGTTACCGAGGAGCTCGTTATAAATCACCGGCAGACTGCCACCCGCCCAGTTGGCACCCAGGTTGAAATCGGTCGGGGCCGTCGAATCGCCGCCGAGCCAGTTGATCTCCGCCGCCTGAGCAGACATGGCGGCGACTGCGATGATCGCTCCTGCCAGAATCGTCCGGGCGGGCGAAGAGGAGCGAGTGGATAGCGAGGCGTTCCGCACGGAGCATGGAGTCGATTGCATTCCAGAAACCGGGAGAGGAGTCATGGGGATAGGATGTAGTGAAAAGGGGATGAGAGGCTGATCCCGGGCGCGGATAAGACGCGCACTCCACTGGCATTCAGCCAGCCCGCACGTTATAGGGGGCAATCCGGCGTCGCTATTGTCCGAACGGACAATGGCAAGACTCCAAAGGCTCCAGTTTCCTACCGCTCTCATGCCGACTCAGAAGCCGATCCGTATCCTGCTCGTGGACGACCATTCCGTAGTCCGCTCCGGGCTGATGATGCTCATGGGGTTGGAGGAGGACTTCGAAGTGGTCGGCGAAGCGGAAGATGCGGAACAGGCAGTCGCCCGGTTTCGGAAGTACCGCCCGGATGTGACACTGATGGATGTGCGGATGGCGGGCGTGGATGGAATCGAGGCGCTCCGACAGATCCGCTCAGAGTTTCCTGAGGCGCGTGTGGTGATGCTCACCACGTATGATCTGGATGAAGACGTCTTCCGCGCGCTGGAAGCCGGCGCCTCAGGGTATCTGCTCAAGTCCGTGCAACACGCTGAACTTTTTGCCGCAGTTCGCCGTGTCCACGCAGGCGAGCACTGTGTGCCGGAGGCCCTGCAGGCTCGGCTGGCAAACCGCGAGACGCGCTCCCGACTGACCCCGCGCGAGGTGGAAACGCTCGACCTCCTCGCCCGCGGGTTCACGAACCGGGAGATCGGCAGTGCACTCAGCGTGAGTGAGCGAACCGCAAAGGCCCATGTGCAGGCGATCCTGGCAAAGCTCGAAGCCGCAGACCGCGCCGAAGCCGTGGACTCAGCTTACAAGCGAGGTTTGCTGCGCGTTGAGAACCCCTGACGGTTTTCGTCCTGGGATTTTCATTTCGAGATCGATGCAGCGAACAAGGGGCACCGGGAACTGAGCACTGAGCACTGAGCACTGAGCACTGACCACTCATTCACTCCCCTCACCCCCGCCTTCGCACGGGCACCTGAACCGCAATCCTCGTCTCCTTCCCCGGTGCACTGCTGACCTCCAGCGTACCGCCGAGGCGCTTCACACGCTCACGCATTCCCTGGATGCCAAAATGCCCCTCGCGCGGTCCCGCTGCCTGGTTTGGATCGAAACCATGACCGTCATCCTCAACGCTCACCGCGACTGAGGTATCGGCAAAGGCAACCCGGATCAGGATCGATCTCGGCTCCGCATGCTTGAGCGCGTTTGTCATCGCTTCGACCGTAAGCAGGAGCAGATTGCCACCAATAAAGTCCGGGAGCACTCGCGCCGTGCCCTCCGTTTCCACGGCCACGATGACATCACGCCCTCCGGCAAGGCGGTCGGCGATGAACTGGATTGCTTCCGGAAGCATGCGGCCTTCCAAGGCATTGGCGCGAAGATTCCAGACTGACCGGCGCACGTCTTCACGGGTGCTGGCGAGGAGTTGCCGTACGCTGTCGAGATCTACGGAGTCATCCTGAGCCTTGGCACGCCGCACCACCATTGTCTCGAGTCGAAAGGCAATTCCGGTGAGCGCTTGTTCCAATGTATCGTGCAGATCGGCAGCCAGGCGGCCGCGCTCGCGAAGTGTCACATCGAACTCCACGGCCGCCTCGTGACGAGCCCGCATCTCCTGTGCAAGTTGAGCGCTGCGCAATTCGACACGCCGGCGCAATAGCCAGTTCCAACCAAGGGTAAACGCAAGGACCGAACCGACCCCTCCCAGTAGAAACCATAGCCGCTGAGGTGTCCACCAGGGTGCCGTGCGCAAGACGGCGAGGTTCTCCGGTGAGTGAACCAGCAATTCGAAATTCACGGGCCTGGGAAAATCCTGTGCCGGCCAACCTGCCGCCAACTCAACGCGGACAACACCATCGATTGCCACCTCGCTTCCGGGTTCGAAATAGGCCAGAGCCTCCGATGCTGTTTCACGGCTAAACCTCGCCGAAACCAATCGCCCTTCGCTCTCCACCAACAGTCTCGGCCCTGCAGGATCTGACAGGTCCACTTGCTCGAGACGCCCGAGCAACCGGCCATACAGACCATCCATATCGTCCGCATCGGTCACACTGCGGGGAGTTTTCGTGCCAAGCACACGCTTCAATTCCACTGGGACCGGAGCCGGCACCGGGGAGGTGCCGATCTTACGGAATACCGCGCCGCGCAGGTTTCCGAAATGTTCCGCTACCTCAACGAAGCCTGACACATCGACGCGGTCACCGGGTTGCAACGGAGTAGCATCCCTTGTCTCAACTCGCACACCACGTCCGCCTTCCTGGATATAAAAGAAGTGTCCGGGACGAGAGATGGTCACCGTACCGATGCAGCGACGTCGGTTGAACGTCACGCCGTCCCTGGAGAACGGTCGCAGGGTTGCGAGCTGCAGCTCCGGCACTGCGAATGGATCTTCCGGTCCCGGCCGGAGCACCCGGACCTCATCGGCGTGCGCCACATGAATCCACGAACCGATGAGTTCGCCGCGGTTGTTGAAATAGGTAAACACAACCCCGCTCACCTCCACCTCCGTATCCACCAGCCGCGCAATGTCTGGTAGTGGCACCAGTGAGTTCACCGGGATACGGCCACCATGCGCTACGATATCCAGACGCACACGGTCGGTCTTTTCCGGACGTTCTTCCGCAAACTGCACAACGCCCTGCAAACGCACCCGCTGGCAATCCCACTTGCCGTCGAGCAATTCGGAGAACTTCATCAGCGGCGCTTCCGGAAGGGAAGTGCTTCCAACTATTCGAAGCTGCGTCGGGTAGATAACAGGGGCAAAGTGCCCTGCGCCAGTGATGCCATCGACCTCGACAACCGCACCGCGAACCAGGGACTTCGGCCATGGCAGATCGGGCGGCAACACTCCCATAGCCCGTGCCGACTGGGCATCCATATAGATTCCTTCCCCATCGTCCACCACCGTACCGGCATCCTCATTCCCATAGGTAAACGTCACCACCCCACGCAGCCGGACCGGCAAACCCTGCGCGGCCACCTCGCGCGGCAACGCCCGGATCTCCGAACACTTTGTCAGCGGCGCCTCCCGAGAAAATGCTTCACTGGTGACGAGCAACATCGCGACCAGCAGAAGGATCTTTCGGATATCGGGGCACACGAGTGCGACGATGGCAGCACCACGGCCAGCCCGCAAGGGACGCTGATGTGAGGACGAACAGGCCCGGCGTGTCCTACTCCTGCGCCCCTCTCACCACCTGCGTCACAGTCCGCAGCAACGAGCTGAAGTCCACGGGCTTTGTAAGATGAGCCGTAAATCCCGCCTCCTTGGCTCGGCGCAGATCCTCATCCATTCCGTATCCGGTCAGCGCAATTGCGGGGATCTTTCGAATCGCCAGAACCTGCCGGGCCACATCGTGCCCCGTTCCATCGGGCAGGCCGATGTCGCTGATCAGCAAGTCAAACTCACTCTGCCCTGCCAAGCTTACTGCATCGGCCACTGTACCCGCCACCTCCACGTGATGTCCCTGCTTTACAAGTAATCGCG
>CBINJX010000183.1:0-7951 GCA_966251085.1 uncultured Verrucomicrobiales bacterium | reverse complement strand
AGCGAGCGTTTACTGATTACTGATCACTGACTTACTGATTACTTCCCTCCACCATGAACCCGCCACCGCTCCCCCAGCAGGCGCAGAGTTTGCGCCCGAACAACAGAATGCCCTTGTGGCCGGAGCTGCTCAACGTCGACGAGGTGGCGCGGTTCGAGAACCTGCTCGTGTTCGCGAAGTCGGTCGTGGAGGGATACTTCGCTGGGAAACACAAGTCGCCGTATAAGGGCTCGGCTGCGGAGTTTGCGGATTACAAGGAGTACGTGGCGGGGGATGATTTTTCCCGGCTCGACTGGCGGGTGTATGGGCGCACTCGGAGGTTGTACGTGCGGCAGTTTGAGGAGGAGACCGACATGGTGGTGTATCTCATGGTCGATACGAGCGGTTCGATGAAGTACGCGGGGGAGAAGCGGCCTTCGAAATTCCTCCTCTCGGCGCGGGTGGCTGCGGCGCTTGCTTATCTGATGCTCTCCCAAGGAGACAAAGCCGCGCTCGCATTGTTTTCACAGACACTGACGAGCTTTGTTTCCCCGGGTGGAACCCGTCGGCATTTGCACCGGATAGTGACCGAGCTGGAGAATGTGCGGCCTTCGATGACCACGGGAATCGCGAGCGCCCTTGCGCAGAGCAATGCGCTCTTCAAGAAACGCGGCCGGATTGTGATTCTCTCGGATTTCCTCGGCGACACCGGGGAACTCTTCGATGCCCTGAGCCAGTTCGTGCATCGCAAGTTCGAGATCCTGCTGCTGCAGGTGCTCGATCCCGATGAGCTGCATTTGCCTTCGGTGAGCGCGGCGAAGTTCGTGGATCTCGAGACCGCCGAAGAAGTACAGGTGGACACGGAGGAGATCCGGGCCGAATATCGGGCGCGGATGGAACAGCTTGTTGGAGAGATTGGACGTGAAGCGGATCTGCGGCAGATCCAGCACCGGATCGTCGATACACGCCACCCGTACCTGGACGCCATCGAGGCGTATCTCGGATTCCGTGGGAAGAACCAGATAGGGAGGTAACGGCACATGAGCTTTCTCAACTCCGCGCTGCTCCCGAGCCTGCTCCTGCTCACTGGGCTGCCGCTGCTCATTCATCTGCTGAACCTGCGCTTTCCCAAGCTGCTCAGGTTCTCCTCCGTTCAGCAGCTCCGCAAAACCCTCGCGCAACGCTCGCGCATTTTCCGCTGGCGGCATCGTATCCTGCTGATGCTGCGCACGCTTTTCCTGATCGCGCTCCTGCTGGCGTTCCTGAAACCGGTGCTGCCGCGCTTCGGCGCAGATCCGAAAGCCACCATGCCGCGTACGGTGATCATCGTGATGGATCACTCCATGAGCATGGAGCACAAGGGCGGGGGAATCACGGCGCGGCAGCGTGCCCAGGCGGAAGCGGCAAAGATCCTCGATACACTCGGGCCCGATGATTCGGTGAATGTGGTGCTCGCCAGCGCGACGCCGTCCACCTGCTTCATGGAGGCCTCTCGCAGTCATGGTGAGGCACGGCGCTTCATCGAGAATCTCCAGCCCGGGATGACGCATGGCAATCTCTCACAGGCAAATGGAGTGGTCGCGCGGCTGCTGGAGAAAGATCAGGGGAAACCGGAGGTCTACTATCTATCGGACTTCCAGCGGAAGAACTGGGCGCATGTCGATTTTGTCCCGGTGCCGTCGAGTGCCCGCGTGTTTTTTGTCGATACGGGTGCGGGAGTACGCGAAAACCGGGCGATCCTCAGTGCCGCGCTGAACCAGTCGCAGATCCTCGCGGGAGATACCGTCACTCTCGAGGTGGAGGTGGGTAACTTCACGGCAGGGCAGATGCAGGAGCCGCTGAAGATCACCGTCGATGAGCGTTCCACTTTCGAGAAAGAGATCTCGGTTCCGCCGTGGTCGGTGACGAGGGTGAGCCTGCCCGTGCCCGCAGGCGGCCCGGGACTGCATCTCTGCGAGATCCAGCTGCCAGACGATGATCTTTCCCACGACAACCGTTTCACGCTTACGATTCCCGTGATGGAGAAGGAAGGTATCCTCATCGTCTCCGATACCGATCCGGCAAAGGACGCGGCGCTCTATCTCAAGACCGCGCTGAACCCCTACGAAGACCTCGCCGGCTCGCTGCTTCCCGAGCAGGTCCGTGCCGCGGATGTCGATCCGGCCCGGCTCGCTGCTGCTCGAAAGGTCTTCCTCACACGCGCTGGGAAACTCAGCGACGCCGCGTGCAAGCTGCTCGCTGATTTTGCCTTCCAGGGTGGTGGCATCGTCTATTTCCTCGATGGTGAATTTGATGCGGAGAACATCGCCGGGATCGAGCGCGCAGCCGCCGCGGGATCGTTGCCGCTGAAGCTTGGGAAAAAGCGCGTGATCGAGAACGTCGGCACGGGTGCCCAGCAGATCAGCCGCGGCGATTTCAAATCACGATTCCTCCGGCTCTTCCGCGGTCCGCTGCGGCAAAACCTCGCGCTGCTGGAGTTCTACGATTTCCACGAAGCCAGCGCGACCGGAGCCGGTGAGGTGCTGCTGCATTACGCCGATGGCACCCCGGCGATGGCCAGTTTTCATCACGGGCTCGGAACGATGCTGCTGATGAATTTCTCCGTGAGCGAGTTCTCCAGCAACCTCGCGCGTCAGCGGGTTTTCCCCGCCTGGATGCAGGAGATCGTGAAGACCCTCACGACCGACGAGCCGGTTCCTGTATCTTCTCGGATCGGCGAACCGGTGACGGGCGAGGTGTGGAAACGTGATCTCGCGCAAGCGCCTCTCATGAGCCCCTCGAAAAAGCCGGTCTCGCTCAAGAGTGAACCACTGGGTGAGCGGACCGCGATCACCTTTGTCCCGGAGGAACTCGGGATCTACAGCATGCGGGCGAACCGGCTCTTGAATGCTTTCGCCGTGAACCCGAATCCGGAGGAGAGCGATCTGCGTCCGATCGACCGCTCCCTGCTTCCCGACCAGCTGGATGAACACGGACAGCAAGGATACTTCGTGGAGGGACGCGAGGACCTGGATGCCCTCGTACACGGTCGACCGCTCTTTCACTGGTTTCTCTTTGCCGGGCTCGCGCTGCTTCTGACCGAGCAATTTTTCCAACTCTTCATCCTCCGTGAAGCCGCCCGATGAACGCGACAACATCCCGCATAATCTTTGATCCGGTACTGCCGACTGGAGCCATCGTCCTGCTCGGCGTGATCTTGGCGGTCACGACAATCCTGGTTTATCGGCGTGTCAGCTCACGGCTCACTCCGGCGCAGAGCACGAGTCTACTCATCTTCAGACTTCTTGGCCTCGCGCTCCTCCTCGTTCTGCTCCTGCAACCTTCCCGTGAGGAAAAGATCCCGCCAGCCGCCACCCAGCGGGTGACCTTTGTCGCGGTGGATGATTCCCGCAGCATGGCGCAGTCCGATGTGGAGCAGGGAACACGGGTACAGGCTGCCAAGATGCTTCTGGAGGAATCGGAGCTGGTGACACGCTCCGGCATGCCTGCCAACCAGGGAGTGCGACTTTTCAGGTTCGGTCCTGAGGCGACACCGATCACGAGCAGTACACTGCTCAGCGCTGAGGGCGCGACCACCCGCTTTCACAGCTCGCTACAGGGAATGCTCAGCTCCCTTCGCAGCAACGAGAGGGCAACTGCGCTCATTCTTCTCTCCGATGGTCATGATCTCGAGATGGTGAATCCCGCGAAGACTGGGTTCACTGCGCGCTCGCGTCAGGTTCCCATCTTTGCGGTGCCATTGGGTCGACAGGGAAAGGTGCGCGATGTTGCGGTGCGTATCACCAGCTTCCAGCCGTATTGTTATGTAAAACAAAAGGCCCGCATCAGCGCCGCGCTCCGTCCGATCGGGTGTGAATTGGAAATCCTGCAGGTCGATCTGGTTCGTGCGGGAAAGGTGGTGCAGACCCTGCAGGTGCCGATCGCGGAAGAGCCTGAAGTGCCGGTGAACTTCGAGGTGATCGAACCGGAAGTGGGGCAGGTGGAGTACGAAGTTCGTGTGCGTCCCGTGGAGCAGGAACTCGAGACGGCAAACAATCAGGCGATCACGTATCTGAACGTCATCGACCAGCAGTTGCGCATCCTCGTGATGGAAGGTGAGCCTTACTGGGACACTGCATTCCTTCAGCGTTCGCTCGTTCGCAACGACAAGATGAACGTAAACATCATCGTGCAGTATGCGGCGGGCAAAGCGCGGGTCATTCGTACCAAGGAAGAGGATACGGAACCGAAGGTGCCGCAGACGCCGGAAGAGTGGAGCCGGTACGATGTGATCGTTCTCGGTCGGCATCTGGAGCAGATGATGAGTGCGGGGCAGCTTGCGCAGCTGACCGAGTTTGTGCGGGATGGTGGCGGGACTGTGATCTTTAGCCGTGGGCCGGCCTTTGAAGGGGAGCTCGCGAAGAACGAACTCGAGCCGGTGATCTGGGACGACGTTCCCCAGGAGCATGTGCGCCTGCAGATCGCCCGTGAGGGGCAGACGCTGGCGCCCTTTCGCACTCTCAATGAACAAGGCGGCCTCGACAGCTTGCCCCAGCTGATCGCCGGACGCGGAGTTTCCGAAAAACGGCCGCTCGCTGCCACGCTCGCCTCCGCACAGACGATCAATGGAGGTGAGCCGCTGCCTGGCTTCGTTCATCGCCGTTTCGGGGAAGGTCAGGTGCTGAGTATCGGTGTCGATGGGCTCTGGCGATGGGCGTTCAACGCCAAGACGGAGGGCGTGAATACCGTCTTCGACCGGTTCTGGGATCAGATGCTCCTCTGGCTAATGGCTGGGCGCGATTTCGTTCCGACAGAACGTTTTGCAATCCGCGCCAGCTCCGCAAACATCCCGCTCGGGGAGAAGATCTATTTCCGCGCAATCATGCGCGAAGCAGTGCCTGGCCTGAAAGAGGTGCCGTTGGTCCTGATGCAGAACGGACAGGAGGTTGCCCGTACGACCTTGACCGCACGGGACGAAAAAGCGCCGGACAAACTCACCGCTGAATTCCTTCCAGCGAAGACCGGCAAATACGAGGCGGTGGCACAATTCCCTGACGGCTCGAAGTCCACCGCCCGGTTCATCGCCTTTGAAGAAAACCTCGAGCAGACCGAAGTGGCGACCGATGTGAATTATCTCCGCAAACTCTGCGAGAGCAGTGGCGGACGGCTGCTGAAACCGGAGGAATTGGGGAAGATCGTGGCGGAGCTGAAGGATGAGCCGAGCGAGGCGGCGCCGACTACGCGTCTCCGGACCATCTGGGACCAGGCTTGGGTATTTTGGGCGATCGGTTTAATCTTCGGAGCCGATTGGTATCTGCGCAGACGTTGGGGACTTTGCTGATATGAACACGCCGCTGTCTGAACCGCCTTCGCTACCGGCGTCCGCGCCGCAGCAGGACCGAGTGGAGCATCAGCTCGCCGCCGCGGATCGTATCCTGCAAAAGGAACGCGGCATCACAGGTTTCCTGAGACTCTGGCCGTGGCTCTGCGTCGTGGTGATCGGAGCATTCGTACTGGACGTCACACTCCATCTCGAGCCGGGACCGCGCCTTGCCATCACGCTCACCGCACTTGTCGCTCTGCTCGGGGCAACTGGATGGTACGGATGGCTCGCCTGGAGGAAAAGGAACTCGCTCGAACACACCGCCCGCACGCTGGAGTCCCGCGCACCATGGCTCGGCTCGAAGCTGATGAACGCGCTCCAATTGCGTGAGCAGAGTCGTGACCCGGAGCTATCACCTCTCACCCGCAGCATGGCGCGGCAGGCGGTGGATGCCTGCGGGGAGGAGCTGGGCCGTGAGAATCTGCCGGCCCTGGCGCGGACTGATACTGTGCGTGTCGAAGGCAAACGGGCAGGGTTTGGCCTGCTTGGGCTCGTCCTCGTTCTGGCACTCGCCTTCGATGTCACTCGCGTGGAGGTGCCGCGTTTCCTTGATCCGTTTGGAGATCATCCGCCGTATTCCTTTACGCGCTTGGAAATCACGGAACCAGGCAACGACGAGACGGCAGTGGTGTATGGGCAGAGCCTGTTGATCACCGCCTCGGCGAGCGGACACAAGCCCGGGGAACTTTTTCTGAGTTATCATCCGGTGGATCGTCCAAATGAGGTCACCACCGTGCCGATGTTCGACAAAGGGGACCGCGGTTTTTCACAGCAGATCGAGCAGGTCCGGAGTGAGTTGATCCTCTTTGCCCATACCCGGAACAAACATGCCATCAGCAAACAGCGCCGGGTCCGGATTATTTTCACCCCGAAGCTCGAGCGGGCGTTCGTGAAGGTCACACCGCCTGCATATACGGGGATTGTGGGTGAGGAGCGTCCGTTGCAGTTCAAGAGCCTCAAAGCACTCGCGGGAAGCCGGCTCGAATTCCGGATCCAGTCGAACCGTCCTCTTGGTGGCGGACGCATCGAGGTTGTCACTTCACAGCAGGAAGCTCCAACCTCTGTCACACTCACCAGCAGCGCGGAGAATGAAGTCAGCGGTACTTTGGAAGCCAAGGACTCCGCGAAGCTCCGTTTCTCGCTGGTGGATCGCGACGGGCATATCTCGGATGAAACTTGGGAGCTGGCGCTCAACGTAACCCAGGATCTCGGTCCGAGCGTTCAGATCACCAATCCAAGCGGTGACTCCTTCGTGGCGGAGGATTTCAAGATCGATGGAATCGTGGAGGCGAGCGACGACTACGGCCTGAAAACCCTGCGTATTCACCGCGGCCGGAACGATGTCTGGGAAGAACCGCGCAATATCGAATATGACCGCGTCACGCGGAACACACGGGAGGGATTCGACCTCAACTTCAAGGAACTCGGAGCCAAGCCCGGAGACATCTTCACGATCTTCGCCGAAGCAATCGACACCGACCCGGAGCCGCACATTTCACGGACACCCGTGGTGACGCTGCGGGTGATCAGCACCGAGGAGTATAACGAGTACCTGCGGCAGCAGATCGATATCGCTGACATCCAGAACAAGTACACCGACCTGATCAACAAGCTCCATGAGCTTGCCGAGGAGCAACGCAATCTCGGTGAGCAAATCGAGGCGCTTCAGAAACAGGCTGCGGAGTCCAAAAATCCGGAGGCTCTGGCCGGGAAACTCGATGAACTCCTGGCGAAGCAGAACGAGGTAAACACCAAGCTCAACAAACTCGCGGGCGCCGTTTGTCCGCGAGCAACCGCTTTATGATGTCGAGTCCCAGCTACAGGAGATCCTGAGCCAGAAGGCACAGCAGATCCGTGACTCGACCGCTAAGAACAACGCAGAGGCGCAGGAGGTAGGTCAGCAGAGCAGCAATCCCAATGGCGGACGGCAGCTGAGCGAGCAGATGCTCGCAGATTTCAAGAGTGCCTCGGATCAGCAGCTCGAACGGCTCGGCGCCACGGAGAAGCAGGCTCAGGAGGAAGTGATCCAACCACTCGAGGACATGAGCCTGATGCATGAGCTGGTGAAGAGTCTCAACCGTTTCCGGGATCTATACGAGGCGCAGCGCACGCTGGAGCAGCAGGTCAAAGCCTACGATCGTCCCGGCCCGCTCAATCGTGAAGACCAACTCGCGCTGAAAGATCTCGCCGCGATGCAGAAGCAGATCGGTGATCAGATTGCAGCCGTGGAGCAGAAGCTGCGCGAAGATGCAAAAGCGGCGGCGGAGAAGTTCCCCAAAGCCAGCGAGAGCGCAGAGGAGATTGCCGATAAAATCGCTGAGGCGCGGCTTCCCATGATGGCGGGCCAGGCAACCGATGCGATGCTTGCCGGTCGTGGTGATCAGGGTTCACAGCTTGCGAGCCGGCTCCGTTCCGAGATGGAAAAGCTCTTCTCCGAATGCAATTCCAAGAACAGGGAGATGAGCAATGAAATGGACCAAGCTCTGACCCTTTCGCGCGGACTGAACCCGGGAAACAGCTTCGAGCAAATGCTCCAGTGCAAGAAATTTGGAGGGAAGCCAGGTAACGGCTTCGGCATGGGCGCAAATGGTCCCGGCGGTATGTCCGGCT
>CBINJX010000182.1:0-7974 GCA_966251085.1 uncultured Verrucomicrobiales bacterium | reverse complement strand
AGCCGTCCTGGCCAGTGATGCCGGTAATCAGTGCCTTTTTCATTCAGTGCAGAAAGTGGGATGGATCGAGCGGCCCGCAGAGAGAATGCGCAATCCGCAGTCAATGAGGCCTCTTCAAGCCTGAAATGGGTGTTTATGCAAGCGATTCGGGCAAGTTTGCTGCTTCAACTACCGCCCCCGGTATCAAGTAAGGTCAAAGAATGCGGCCACTTTGAGCACCTTTACTTACTGAAGTTACGCGGTAGCGCATGGAGAAAACCGACAGCGGGCGCTCCGCAAGAGGCGTCCGCGGGTTTATTCCTTTGTTTCACGGGTGCGAGAGCATACCTCCGGATCTCTTCTGGAGCCCCAAAAACACCAGTAGAACGCGCGCGACAATTAGTCGTACATTTTCACCAACTGGTTGCCTCGCGCAGGCAACCCGTTGCAAAGCCGGGGCAACTGGTTGGTGGGCGGCGGCAACTGGTTACCCGTTCGCTGCAACCGGTTGCCCAGTTGAGGCAATCGGTTGTGCAGCTCGGGCAACCAGTTGCCCTGCAGAGGCAACTGGTTGGGTGCGATGTACAACCAGTTGCCCGCGGCCCACCACTGGTTGTGCGGCGCCTACGACTGCTAGTAAAACGCCGACCACCACTGGTGCGGCGGCGGCCATCGGTGGTCGCCGGAATTCTACGGCTACTCGTCATCCGAGGACCTTTTGCCGCAGCCGTGTGACTGTTTATCCGCAAGGCACTGCGGTTTGGTCGCTGCGGACCACTGGTGGTCGCGAAAGACCTAGCAATGCCAGATGCGAGCGACTGAATTGAGACACTTTACATCCCCAGAACCGCCTTCTGCGCCGCGATCAACTCGGCAATCCCTTTCCGTCCAACCTCCAGCATCGCGGTAAACTCCTCCTGCGTAAAAGTGCTCTCCTCCCCGGAACCCTGCACCTCCACGAAATGACCGTCCTCGGTCATGACGAGGTTCATGTCCACGGAGGCATCCTTATCCTCGACATAGTTCAAGTCCACCATTGGCACTCCGGCGACGATACCGGCACTCGTTGCGGCGACAAACTTCCGGATCGGCAACTCTTTTAGAAGCTTCGCCTCAATCAGCCGCTGGCACGCCCGGACCACCGCCACACAAGCACCAGTGATTGCTGCCGTCCTCGTGCCGCCATCAGCCTGCAGCACGTCGCAATCGACCATCAATGTCCGCGGCCCCAGCGCCTCGAGATCAACTACCGCGCGTAGTGAACGGCCGATCAAACGCTGGATCTCCACACTGCGCCCGTCCATTCGTCCTTTGGAAATGTCGCGCGCTTTCCGTTCGATCGTGGAATACGGCAACATTGAGTACTCCGCTGTAAGCCAACCGCCGGTCACCTGCTGCTCTTTCATCCAGCGCGGCACTTTTTCCTCGATCATGGCCGAACAGATCACCCGCGTATTCCCCGTGGAAACGAGCACGGAGCCGGTGGAATGCGGGGCAAAGTCGAGCTGAAAGGAAAGTGGGCGAAGTTGTTCGGAAAGACGGCCGTCGGAGCGCATGGATATTCTGGTTTCTGAATAGAGTTCTGATTTACCTCTGCCCGCTCTACGCGCCGTACCACACGGCGGCGACCAAAAATCGAAAATCGGAAACCAAAATCCAAAAAGTACCATGCCTCGCGTCCGCGTCCCCGCCACCACCGCGAACATCGGCCCCGGCTACGATTGCCTGGGGATTGCCCTTCAGATCTTTAATGAAGTGTCCGTGCAACGGGCAGAAAAGGACGCTGCAGCAGTCTCGGGTCCCGGGGATATGGCGTTCGAGGCGGCAGAGATGTTCTTCGAAAGCAGCGGAACTGCACCTTTTTCCTTCACGTGGAGCATCGGGGGCGATGTGCCTCGCTCCCGCGGCATGGGAAGCAGCGTCACGGTGAGACTCGGTCTATTGGCGGGGCTCAACGAACTGGCAGGCAGGCCACTCGATCGCTCGCAGCTTTTCGAACTCTGCTCCCGATTGGAAGGTCATCCCGACAATGCAGCGCCCGCAGCCTTTGGTGGTTTCACGGTTGCAGGAGGCACAAAGACTGCCCGCTTCGAAGTTTCGACCGAATTGAATTTCGTCCTCCTGATTCCGGACTTCGAAGTCTCTACCCCTGATGCTCGCAAGGTACTGCCCCCGACACTGGACCGACTGGCTGCAGTGCGCAGTTGCACCAATGCATGCCGGATCACAGCGGCATTTGCCTCGGGCGATTTCGAACTGCTCCGCGGAGCGTTCTGGGATGGGCTCCATCAGCCGTTCCGTCAGCCGCTGATTCCATTTCTGCCAGCGGTAATTCTGGCAGGCGAGGAAGCGGGCGCACTTGGGGGCTTCCTTTCGGGCTCTGGCTCGACGATCTGCTGCGTCACGCTTCAGAAGCCGGAAGCCGTTGCTGATGCCATGCTTGCAGCCGTGGGAAACCCCGGAGCACGTACGGTAATCACACGCGCCGACAACGCAGGCTACCAAGTCGTGGGCTGATATGTGAACCTCAACTGCGGAGCATCGCGCAAGAATAGTGGCATCTTCGCAGTAGTTCGCTTTACTAGGCGGCTCCACCCACTTCTCCCGCCGCCCTATCCATGTTCCGCCGCTGGCTCGAAGAGTTTGAGCAGTTCGCCATCGACGTCATTCTCGAACGTCGATACGGGAAGCGCGCCTACTTTCTTCGGGCATTTCTCTGGGGGCTGAGTTTCATCTTCCGCGGGCTGGTCCAGAGCCGGCTTTGGCTTTACCGGGAGCGTTTCCTTCGCGAGCGCTCCCCGGGTTGCCTGGTTATCTCCATTGGCAATCTCACCGTCGGAGGAACGGGTACAACACCGGTAGTGGAAAAGTTCGCCAGAACCCTGCAGGACAACGGCCGGCGCGTGGCGATCCTATCGCGCGGATATAAAGCGAAGAAACCGCCCCTGCTCCGCCGGCTCCAGCGGAAGTGGCTCGGTATGGATCGGCGCAAGACGCGTATCGTGCATGATGGCAAACGACTGCTGCTCGATAGCCGCTTCGCCGGCGACGAGCCATTCATGCTCGCAAAGTCACTCAAGGACGTGATCGTTCTCGTGGATAAGGACCGTGTCCGTGCCGCGATGCATGCGGTGCACGAGATGGGCTGCGATACGCTGCTGCTGGACGACGGGATGCAATATCTCCCCCTCAAGCATCGGCTTGAGATCTGCCTCATCGACCGTCAGGCCCCCTTTGGAAACGAATACCTGTTACCACGGGGCACGCTCCGGGAGCCGCCCGCCAACCTTCGGCGGGCGAGTTATATCTTCATCACAAAGAGCGATGGCTCGGACAACACGGCTTTGATCCAACGGATTCGGGAATACAACCGCACGGCCGAGATCATCGAGACATCGCATCAGGCGTTATATCTCCAGAACCTCTACTCCGGGGAACGCTATCCGCTAGAATGGTTACGGGGAAAATATATCGGTGCCCTGAGCGGAATCGCCCGGCCGGAGAGCTTCGAGGAGAAACTCGTGGCCTTAGGCGCACAACTGGAAATCACAAAGCGCTTCGCCGATCACCACCGGTTTACGGACAAGGAGTTGAGCGACTTCATGAGCCGGTGTGTACGCCGGGACCTGGATGCAATCATCACAACCGAAAAGGACAGCGTTCGCTTCCCCCACCGTCCGCTCACGCTCGATGTACCGGTCTATTTCCTTCGGGTGGAGATTGAAATCCTCACGGGGCACGAAAGCTGGCAGAGCTTGGTCGACCGGATCTGCAGTCCGCACCCGGTGATGTCGCCGGAGCGGTTCTTCGCCTAGGACTACTGTGAGGCAAGCACCTCGCGGATTGCGGTGATGAGGCTCTCGATGTCCACCGGCTTCGTGATATGGCGCGAGAATCCGGCATCCATCGCACGCTGCACATCGTGCTCCATGCCAAAGCCACTCAAGGCGATGCCACGCAAACCATAGCGCGCACGGAGTTGTCGCATCAGATCCACGCCCGAGCCATCGGGTAATCCGAGATCACTGAGCACCAATTCAACCGGCAGAAGACGACCGCTGGAACTGATGGTTCCATGTGCCTCTTCTGCTCGCGCAATTCCTTCGGCGATGCTGGTCGCCGTAGTCACGCGAAAGCCGGCGCGGCGCAGCATCCGTGCGAGCACATTGGCTGTATCCACGTGATCCTCCACCAACAACAGATGTGCGGAGGAAACTTCCGCATCATCCTTGGCGCCCCCCTGCAGTGGCAGGATGGTTCGCGGAGAGTTCAACATGGAGGACTCGAGTGCGGGTAAACGCACGACAAATGTGGCTCCATGTCCCCGGCCTTCACTCGCGGCCCGGATCGTACCGCCATGTCCCTCGACAATTGCCTTACTGATCGCGAGCCCCAGTCCCAACCCACCAAACCGCCGCGTAATTCCACGCCCTCCCTGCTCAAACGCGCCGAAGATGTGCGGAAGCGCTTCCGACTCGATCCCAATTCCACAGTCCTTGACCTCGACGACTACCCACCCCTTCCCCTCATCTTCCTCAACCCACGAGCGAACACAAATCTCGCCACCTTCCGGCGTGAACTTTACAGCGTTCTTCAACAGGTTCCAGAAGACTTGGGTCATCCGAGCCGGATCGATCCGCACCGGATGCGGCACGTCAGCCAGTTCACTGCGACAGGTGAGTGCCTTTTCACTAGATCCCCACTCACAGACGGTCTTCAGGGCATGTCCTACCACTGGGCGGAGATCCGCTTTCTCCAAACGCATCTCCAACTTGCCGCGCGCAATGCGGGTCAGGTCGAGCAGGTCGTCGATCAGGCGAGCTTCCAGCGTAATGTTCCGATGGATGATCTCCAAGTCCGCTCGGATATCGGTCGGAAGGCGTTCATCGGAGCGAAGTGCTGAAACCAGTGCCACCACCGGTGTCAACGGAGTGCGCAACTCATGTGACAGCGTGGCGAGAAAGTTGTCCTTAGCGCGGCTTGCTGCCTCAGCTTCGCCGAGTCGCCGCTGCTGCCGTACTTGCTCCATTACCCGGTCCACGGTGGGCGCCACGAGATCGACGAAGTTCGGGGTCTTCGGAATAAAATCCCTCACCCCTGCCCGCATCGCCTCCAGCATCCGATGTTCGTCGCTGAAACCGGTTACCAGGACCGCAGGTAGATCACGCCCTGCTGAATGGAGTTCACGGTAGAAGGAGAGACCGTTCTCTGAATCTCCAAGCTGATAATCGAGCAACAACAAATCGATCCCGCCGCTCCCGAGATGCTCGCGGGCCTCCCGGATATCCGCCGCGAGCTTCACCTGATAGCCCGCGCGCTCCAGATTGGATCGCTGGAGCCGACGGATACCCGGATCGTCTTCGAGCACCAGAATTGTGCCGCGCTCACCGGGATTCATACTCATTACTCAGAAGTCCAACCGTTTCGGGGACGCTTGACTACCTGGAGAAACATCCCGAGGCGCCGGATTGCGTCGATGAACCCATCGTAGTCAACGGGCTTGGTTACGTAAACATTGCAACCCAGCTCGTAACATCGGTTCACTTCACGGGGATCGTCCGTGGTTGTAAGCATGATCACCGGGATTCGTTGGGTATCCGGGTTATCCTTGATCTGCCGCAGCGCCTCGACGCCATCAATTCGCGGCATATTAATGTCGAGCAGGATAACCAGCTCGTCACCGAGCGGCTGCCCATCGAGGCGTTTCTGGGATGCGAGGCAGTCCAGCAACTCCTGTCCGTCGCGGACGCGCGCGAAGCCGTTGAGCAGACCTGCGCGTTCCAGATTCCGCTGCACGAGGTTTGCATGTCCATCGTCGTCCTCGGCGAGGAGGATCGTAACTGGTTCCATACTCATGGTAAGGTGGGGGAATTGACCCTAATCCGTTCTTTGCGTGGAGCAACTATCAAGGGCGAATGTTCTTTCAGAGGGAGAGCGACAAAAAAGGTCGACCCTTCCGACTCCTTTGACTCCACCCAGATCTTTCCCCCATGCCGCTCCACCATTCGCCTGACAAGAGCGAGACCGATTCCCTCACCCGGAGCGACATTGGCGTGGAGGCGCTGAAAAACAGCGAAAACCTTCGGGAGATAGGCAGCCGGGATTCCAAGGCCGTTGTCCCTGACGTAATAAACCAGCATCTCTTCCAACTCCTTCGGCGCCTCATCCATGATCCCCACTTCGATGAGTCCCGGGTGTTGAGGATTGAGATAGCTGACCGCATTCCCGATCAGGTTGGCAAAAATCTGCTCCAACGCCGTCGGATCGCCCCAGGCGCGGGGCAAGTCGTGGACCGTCACGGTTGCTGCGTGCTGCTCAATACTGGCCCGCATGGCGGCCACGATCCGGTCTACCAGCGCGTTCAAGTCCACCATTTCCGGCTGGTACTCCACACGTCCCACCCGGGAAAGGCGCAGTAGCGCATCGATGATCGCCGAGAGCCGGGTCACAGCAGTCTGGATATAGTGAATCGATTCCGTGACGTCGCGCTCCACCAGTGTACGCCCGCGGTTCCGCGCCATTTCATTCAACTCGCCTTGGAACAACTGCCGAAGGTCATCGCGGACCAATCCAAGCTCCTTGCTGAAGCCTTGGAGATTCACCAGGGGCGACCGAAGATCGTGTGAAACACTGTACACGAACATCTCGTTCTCCTGATTCTTCTGATCAAGATCCCGGTTTGCCCTAGTGAGTTCCGCATTCCGCTTCTCAAGAGTCAGTTGGGTCGCTCTCTCGCTACGATGCGCTTCACTGAGCTCCTCCGCCATCTCATGCAGTCCCTGGTCGAGTTCACCGATCTCATCCTCCCCTCCGACGCAGGGCGACAGGGCTTCACCACGCGCGACCCGTCGCATGTTTTCAGAAAGCGCATTCAGGCGCATACCGATTTGGCGGCTGAAGAAAACTGCAGCAGCACCTCCCACCAGCACATTCAGGAGAAGTCCTCCCGCCAATAGCCAATCCTGAAAACGCGCGGATTCCGCCAACTCCTGTGTCCGCTCCAGATCCAGCTGCACCTCCCGATCACGTAAAGCCTCAATCTCCGCCTCGATCATGTCCATTATTTGCTGCCCCTCCAAACGCTGCACTCTGGAAATTGCCTCATCCCGACGCCCCTGCTCGACCAGCGTAATCAGTGCATGGTTGTACTGCAGACGCTTTGTAATCAGATCCCGGAGTACCGGAATCCGCTCTGTCCTGAATGAACTTTGGGCGAGTGCAGCAGCAAGGGTCTCCACATCCGCCAGGGCCTTAGCTCCAGAACGCTCGACGGACTTACGAAAATTCCCCCTCCCGGTTAGCAGAAATACTCGCAGATCCCCCTGACTGCGCAGCAACTGCATGAAGATACCATCCAGCCGCAGGAGCACGTCCTTGGTCCTCGACAACCTTTCCTGCACCGCCAGATGAGCGTGATGGCGATTTAGTAAAGTTCCCATCAATACCGCCTGATAGACCAGCGGTAGTGCAATCAGAAGCAAGCCCTTCTGAAGCAGGGTCATGCGCCGGGGTGAGTACATTGCACTATGCATTCGCGCGTCCTTTGCCTGACGGGCGTTTCCAAACGAAGTTGAGAGCGGCGAGCCGCGCATTCTCCAGAAGGTAGCGCGATTGCGCGGCACACGGCTGGAACAAAAGAAAAAGGCACAGACCTCATCGGCCTGTGCCCTTTCAAGGAACCAAGGAAATTGAAACTATCCTTTACTCAGCAGCCTCTGCAGCCGGAGCAGCACCTGCGATTTCCTCACCCACCATATAGCGGGTGAAACGACGGATGGTTACCGTCTCGCCAAGTGCCTTGCTCTTCTCCGCGAGAAGCTGAGTGACGGTCTGATCAGGGTTCTTGATGAACGCCTGCTCGAGAAGAGCCTGCGTGCTGTAGAACTTGTTCATCTTACCGTCGATGATGCTCTCGACGATGTTCGCCGGCTTACCGGCAGGCACCTGGCCACGGTAAATCTCGCGCTCGCGCTCAACGAGGGCCGCAGGCACCTG
>CBINJX010000181.1:0-7987 GCA_966251085.1 uncultured Verrucomicrobiales bacterium | reverse complement strand
GCATAGAAACTTACTATGCCAAGAAAAAGACCCCTCCTGGGCCGGATTGGACATGGGTAGGCTTTTTCAGTGAGCCGGAGCCGATGGAACCGGCCGACTGTGGCGAGAATCTTGCAGGAGCGCTACAGGCATCCATGGCAATGCGCACCGAGTCGCGCAATCGTGGCATCCGCGCGAGCAATCTTTACGTCGTGCGCTACACACGTTGCCCTGCTGTCTTGATCGAAGGCGGCTTCATGAGCAATGCGATGGATGCACAGCTTTTGAAAAACGAGGAGTATCGTGAACGGCTCGCCATGGGCATTGCCGAGGGAGTAATGGCGTACCAGAAATCACGTCGCTCCGCCCCCGACGAACAGCCGCGTCTTGCCCAGCTAAATCGGTGAATGCGGCGACGCGATTCTGCGTCGAACTTGCACTATCTTTGACCGATGAAACGGCTACTCCCCATCCTATGTGTATCCTTCCTGACTGTTTCTGCTCTTGCGAATGAGCAAATCCGGAACGTTCAGTCCGAGTTGAAGACCCAGGGATTCTACTATGGAGAAGTCACCGGGAACGAAAGCTCGGAACTAACTGCGGCAATCCGGAGATACCAGATCCGGAACGGCTTGGAGGTGACTGGCTCCCTCACGGCGCAGACTTTGAAGTCACTTGGAATCGAAGGGACGCCTACAGGGCAAACTGCAAGTTCCGCGTCGACTTCCCGCTCTGCACAGCCGCCGAAAACTGCATCTGCGCCAACGCCTGCCACAAAACCACCAGTGCACCTGCGTCGGGAGGGAAGCGTGCGGGATGCTGACCGCCGCTTTCTTGCACAGGAGACGCAGCCTCGCACAAATAACCGAGACCGCTCCATCGTACCGCCTCCCGCGCGAATGGATGGAAATCCGGTGGCGTCTGACAAATTTACGGATGTCTTCGCAGGCACGCCTTACGAGACTGCTCCGAGGGAGGTGCAGGAACAGGCTGTCCGCAGGGCTCAGATCATTCTTACCAATCGCGGCCATTACGATGCCGGTGTCGACGGCGATCCAGGTCCAGCAACTGAAGAGGCAATCCTTTCCTACCAAAGAGCGAGCCGGCTTCCGATGACGGGCCGTCTGGATCTGGAGACTTTGGCTCAACTCCGGCTCCTGCCGGGCCGGGGCAGCGGCAATCCACCGCTGCGCCCTTTCAACTCTACCCGCAGTCGATCCTCAGACCGCGTCTATCGCGGGATCTGGGTCGAATGACCCGCCGGGGAGGTATAGCGAAGGTTGAGGCCATCCGAAAGGCTCCCGCCCTTCATCATACTCCTACTCTCTGAGCGGGCCTGCTGTGCAAGAGAGTAGGATGAAGAATAAGATTAGGATTAAAAGCCGACCCTATTCGAATCGGCTTTTAGCAAGGTCCCGCTACTCCACGAATTCCAGCTCCACAGGGGCGGGGATTAGCCCCGCCTCATGTCCGCGCCGGAGAAATTCCCGGATTGCTTCACGCCCAGTGTCGCCATAATCGAGCGTGTAATCGTTCACGTACATGCCGATGAACTTATCAGCCAGCTGCTCATCCATTCCACGGGCGAGCGGCATGGAATGAGCCACACCGGCGGTGCGATTCTCCAAGCCGTAGCGGATGCTTTCGCGGAGGATGACGTTAATCTCGGAGCGCTGGGCTGGCGGGATGTCTTTGCGAATCACGTTTCCACCAAGCGGCAGCGGTAGACCGGTCCGATCTTTCCACCAGACACCGAGGTCTACCACGAGTTGGAAACCTTCGTTGGCATAGGTGAGTTGCCCTTCATGGATGATGAGCCCTACGTCGGCGTCGCCCTTTGCGACGGCATTGAAGATCTCATCGAAGGGAACAACGGTGCAATTGTCCGGGAACCCGCCGAAGTAGAGGCCGAGCGCAAGGTAAGCGCTGGTCATTTTGCCAGGCACGGCAATCCGGCGCTCACGAAGCCAAGTACGCACGGCCAGTTCATCTGAAAGATCGGGAAGCTCCTCTCCCTGCCGGGCGATCAGCATCGGCCCGTAGCCATCGCCCATGCTCGCGCCACACGGCAGTAGCGCGTACTTATCGAGTACGTAGGAGTAGGCGTGAATGGAAATCGCGGAGATGTGCAGTTCTCCCCGGGTGGCGCGCTCGTTCAGCGTCTGGATATCCTGCAGGGTGTGCTCGAATTCCCAACCGTTCGTCGGAATCTTGTTCTCCGCGAGGGCGTAGAACATGAAGGCATCATCAGGATCAGGCGAATGACCGAGTGTAAGAACAGCGGGTGAAGACATGTCCCTCTACGCTGCCGAATCCAGTGCGAGTGAACAACACGAGATTTGGCGTGTGTGCCGCTGATTTGCTCCGGATCGTAGCCCCGCAGAGGTGTCCGAGGTAAACGGATTGAATGAGGAAAACGTGATGCAACCGCCGAGATCACTTCCGGCCGCCGATCACAAAAGAAGCAGACCGTCCCGTACCGGAGAAACCCAGATCAGGTCCACTGTGTCAGGCGGTTCTCACGTTTATCCGTGAAAGCGCCCCAAACGATCAGCACGTGATCGACAATCCACCAGATGCCGAAACCGCCACCGGTGATCAGTTGGAGAAACCCTGTCCCGATCTTGCCGACGTAGAAACGGTGAATGCCGAGAAAGCCGAGAAAAGCATTCAGGAGAAAAGCCGGAAGCAGCCGTTTCGGCGTTGTCGCCGGGCCATAGTTCCACTGCAGAATCGGCCGTCCTGCCGCATCCTTGAAAACGCCGCAGATGATCAGAATAAAATCGATGATCCACCAGATCCCAAAACCGCCAGCGGTGATGAGCTGGAGAACGCCCGTGATGATCTTGCCGGTGTAAAACCGATGGACGCCAAACACACCGAGCCAGCCGCAAAGGAGAAGCACACGCGGCGCATAATATTCGCTGATCGGCAAATGACTCATTTCAGTGTGTACAATAGCAGAAAAAGAAAAGGCGCCGTAGTAACAGAGAAAAGTTTCTCCGTACCCGGCGCCTTTTCGGCAAACTATTTAAAGTTTAGTAAGCGGCCTGAGCGCCCTTGATGTCGCGCTTCTGGATCCACGGCATCATGGAGCGGAGCTTGGCGCCCGTCTTCTCGATCGGGTGCTTCTCGCCTTCCTTGAGGAGGCGATTGTACTCCTTGTATCCGCCCTGGTACTCCTTGATCCAATCCTTGGCAAACTTGCCGGACTGGATGTCTTTGAGGCACTTCTCCATCCGCTTCTTGACGCTCGCATCGATGATCTTCGGACCAACGGTCACGTCGCCCCACTTGGCGGTCTCGGAGATCGAGAAACGCATACCGGCGATGCCAGCTTCGTTCATCAGGTCAACGATGAGCTTCAGCTCATGGAGGCACTCGAAGTAAGCCATCTCAGGCGAGTAACCAGCCTCGACCAGCGTCTCGAATCCAGCCTGCACCAGCGCTGCGGTACCACCGCAAAGCACTGCCTGCTCGCCGAACAGATCGGTCTCGGTCTCTTCCTTGAAGCTCGTCTCGAGCACACCAGCACGAGTGCCGCCGACGCCCTTTGCCCATGCGAGCGCGGTCTTCTTCGCCTGCTTGCTCGGGTTCTGGTAAACAGCGATCAGAGCCGGGACGCCCTTGCCCTCAGTGAACTGACGGCGGACGATGTGGCCTGGGCCCTTCGGCGCGACGAGGATGACATCCACGTCCTTCGGCACTTCGATCGTTCCGAAGTGAATCGCAAAACCGTGGGAGAAGAGGAGCGTCTTGCCCTTTGTGAGGTTAGGAGCGATGTCCTTCTCGTAAACAGCCGGGATCTTCGTGTCCGGCACCGCGACAAAAATCACATCACCGCGCTTTACGGCTTCCGCGGTATCGACGACCTCGAATCCCTTCTCCTCCGCGACCTTGCGGGACTTGGAACCAGGATAGAGACCGATGATGACCTTTACGCCGGAGTCCTTGAGATTGAGAGCGTGAGCGTGGCCCTGGGAGCCGAAACCGATGACGGCGCAGGTTTTGCCCTTGAACACGCCGAGGTCGGCGTCTTTGTCAGTGTAGATTTTTGCCATTACGGGAAGTGCGGAGTAGGTAAGTTGCGGGGTGTAGGTTTACTGCGGCTTGCGGGCGAGGGCGACGCGGCCGGTGCGGGTCAGTTCGGTGATACCGAACTTGCCCATGAGCATCACAAATTTGTCGATCTTCGACTCGTTACCAGTGATCTCGATCGCGAAGTTCTCGTTTTGAACATCGACGATCTTTGCACGGAAGATGTCACAGATCTGCATCACCTCCGCACGGGTTGTCGCGTTGACAGCGACGCGCATGAGCACCAGCTCACGTTGGACGACCTCGTCATCGCGGAAGTCATCGATTTCGATCACATCGATCAACTTATTCAGCTGCTTCGTGACCTGCTCGAGGACAGTATCATCGCCCCGCACGACAATCGTCATGCGAGAAGTCGAAGGATCGAGGGTAGGACCGACATTCAACGTGTCGATGTTGAAGCCGCGCCCGCTGAACATTCCGGCGATACGTGTCAGCACGCCGAATTTGTTCTCGACCAGAACCGAGATGGTGTGTCGCATAGGTGGAAAGGGCGCGGAGAGTGGACCGGAGCCCGGGCTGCGTCAAACGCAAAGTGCCACTTCGCCCGCGGATCAGCCCGTCAGCAAGCTTATTTGCGGGATTTTTCAGGCCTTCTGAACACGCGGAGAACGGCGGGCCGTAATCAGTTCGAGCACGCCACTCATCCCGTCCTCGAGATTGCTCAGCGCCATCTGCAGTTCGAGATCTTCGTCCGCGCTGGCAGTCATCTGATCCTTCAACGCAACGAGTTCCGCGTGCACCTTGTCGCGGGCAGCACGGAGTGAGTCGTTCGCTTTCCGAAGCTCCGCGATTTGCTCCTGGAGCTCCTGCACGAACGTTTCGTTTTGCGTTTCACTCCCCTGCTCTCCATTGACCGGAAACTCTGCCGAAACTCCCGCGGCTTCCATCAGCATCACCTTCGCCTGCTCGACCTCCAGCTTACCTTGGACTTCAGAAAGCTCGCGTTTCAAGCGTTCCACCTCGGCTACAAGATTCTTCGACTGATCCGTCTGGGCCACGGATGCGCTGCCGCTTGCAGACTGCAACTGAAGAGTAAGCTCCTCATTCTTCTTATTAGCGGCGGCAACTTCCAGGCGCGCAGCTTCCAAATCCTTGCGCAACTGCTCAGCAGGTTCCCCGCTGGCCGCATTTTCGTCAGATTGCTTCGGCGTTGCGGAACGCTCTGCAAGCGCCGCCTGAACCCGGATCAACTCAACCTCCAGCTCAGCGCTATGCGCCTTTGCCGCGCGCAACTTGCGACGAAGCATCTCCCACTCCTGATCCCGCACCTGCTTCAACACCCGCCGCAGTCCCTGTGGCTCGACAAACTTGTCCTTGTTCACCTCACTCCCATCCGGCACCTGAAATTGAGCGTAGCAGTGAGGGCAATCGCAAGTCATCCCAACATGGGACGAATCAGCCATCAGGGGCCCATGGCAGTGCGGGCAATCAAACGAGATATCGGTGACTTTGGGCATTGAGTGTGGTGATCGCGCAGGGGAACCAGCGCCGCTGATAGAAGCACCCTACATGCCACCTCATCTCCTGCAGAATGCCGTGGCCAAGCTGATCAGACTTCGTTTTGATGCCTCCCAACCCCATGAAACTCGGACTCTACGTCGACATCGAACACGGCAACATCCTGCCTAACGAGCAATTCGCATTCATTGAGGAGAATGTACAAACGTTGTTAGTACCGGAAGCGGACGACGCAACTTTCCAGAAACGCCTCGAGATCGTCCGCAAACTTGAGAAACCAGTCTATGCGGCAAATCGTTTTCTCCCACCGGACCTGCGAGTAGTCGGGCCAGATGTAAACCTGGATCGGCTCAAGCGGTGGGCCGAGACAGCGATGGCCCGCGCCGAACAGGTCGGCCTGAAGATTCTGGTATGGGGGAGCGGTGCCGCGCGGAAAATTCCGGAGGGATGGTCAAAGGAACAGGCTCGCGAGCAATTCCTCGAAGCCGTGCGCCTGGTTGCTCCAATCGCACAGCGCCACGGTGTGACGATCGTCATCGAACCGGTCTGCCGTCATGATTCCAACTTCATCATGTCTCTTGCCGATGGCGCAGACATCGTGGAAACGGTGAATCATCCCGCAGTCCGTCTGCTCGCGGATTTCTGGCACATGATCCACGAGAACGAACCTCCCACCGAAATCGAGCGGTTCGCGTCAATTATCGAGCACGTTCACCTCTCGGAACTTGGCCTCGACCGTGGTGAACCGGGCCGTCGCGGCGATGATCTCCGGGCGTATCTCCGTGCGCTGAAGAACATCGGTTATGACAAAGGCCTCGTGATCGAAGCCAACTGGAACGACGTGCAACGCGAGCCTCGCTCCGGTCTCGAGCATCTGCGCGCGCAGATGAGCGACGTGGGATTGAGTTAACCTCCGTAACAAACGCAACCCTGCGGTCGGCGGCGTGGCCGCCCGACCGCCGGGTTGCGATTTCCGTCAAAGATTAGAGGCGGCACCTGCGTCGTTGAACTCCGCAGAGAGCCGCCTCTACACAATTGAGCGATCTGAACGATCGCTCAGAATCAAAGATCCAGCAGCAGCCTGCCGGGATTCTCGATACAATCCTTGATTCGGATGAGGAACGTCACCGCCTCTTTTCCGTCGATCACGCGGTGATCGTACGAAAGCGCGAGATACATCATCGGACGCACGACTACCTGACCTTTGACCGCCATCGGGCGCTCCTGGATCTTATGCAGGCCGAGGATACCGCTCTGGGGCGGGTTCAGGATCGGGGTACTCAGGAGCGAGCCGTAAACACCACCGTTCGAGATAGTGAAGACGCCTCCCTGGAGATCCTCGATCTTGATCTTCCCCTCGCGGGCTTTGACTGCGTAATCGGCGATGTCCTTTTCGATCTGCGCAAAGCTCTTCTGATCGGCATCCCGAACCACTGGCACCACGAGGCCGCGCTCTGTGCCGACTGCCACGCCGATATCGTAATAATGGTTCTGCACCACATCGTCACCATCGATGCGTGAGTTCACACCGGGCACCGCCTTCAGCGCGCTGACTGCCGCCTTCACGAAGAAGGACATGAAACCGAGCTTCAGGCCATGCTCCTTGGTGAAGGACTCCTGCATCTCAGAGCGCAGCTTCATGACGGCCGTCATGTCGCATTCGTTGAAAGTCGTCAGGATAGCAGCCGTCTGCTGCGCCATCACAAGCTGAGCGGCGATCTTGCGACGGATCGGAGACATGCGTTTGCGGGACACGCGTCCCTCCTGCACTGCCGGCGCGGCTGTTTCGCGCGGCACATTGAGAGCTTCGTTCGCTGCTTCTACCGCGCGACTCAGCGCGCCGACGTCCGGTTTTGGCGCCTCGGGTGCTGCGGAGGGTGGAGCTTGCGGGGCCGGCTTTGCGCCCTCGGCCTTCACCTCGGGTGTGGGTGTGGTGTAGCCCGGAGCCACCTGCTGTGCAGGGGTGGAAAGTGGTGCTGTCTCCCCTTTCGCTGCGGGAGCGGGAGCAACTGGCGCTGCTCCTGCCTCTGCGCCACCTTCCTCAATGCTAGCGACGACTTCACCGATCTTCACCTCAGTACCGGCGGGAACTTGAATTTTCAGGATTCCAGCACGCTCTGCAGTCAATTCGGTGGAGACCTTGTCGGTCTCCAGTGTCAGCAGGACGTCACCGGCATTCACGGCATCGCCGTCGTTTTTGTGCCAGGTGGAGATCAAGCCGCTCGTAATCGACTCGCCGACTGCCGGAATTTTGACTTCGAGGCTCATGAGAAAAAGGGTGCAACAGAAAATCAGTATCCCGCCACAGTGACAAGGACTTGTCGCGTAAAGGATGGTTCGCGTGGCGGTTTTGCGGTGATTGGAAGGTCGGAGGCGTGGAGCGTCGGGGAGGAGAGTGCTCAGTGCTCAGTGCTCAGCTCGACTTTGGCCATTTTTACATCCGCCGATC
>CBINJX010000180.1:0-8016 GCA_966251085.1 uncultured Verrucomicrobiales bacterium | reverse complement strand
GAGAGGTGGGCTGGCGCAGGGGCGGAGCGCGTGCCGTAGCATCAGCCATCCTGGCTGCGGGTGCCCGGAGCATCCTTGCTCCGAACCTCCCGGGCCGCTGCTACCATATCCGGCCACGCCGCCAACAGCTGCGCATAGCGCTTCAAGAGCTGTTGCGCGAACGCCCGTGCCTCAGTGAGCGACCGGCTCCGCTGCTGGAGATCGAGTGGAACCTCAAAACCGTCGCGAGTAATCGAACGCTCGAGATGGAGAAGGTAAGCATCCACGTCCGCAGTCCAATATTCCGGGAGATCTTCCTCTGCCGCGTGTAGCTGAGATTCGTAAAAAGCGATCTGGTGCGAGGCTGTCGCCAGCGCCGCACGACGCAACTCCGCCGCAAAATCCTGCGGTGAGAGCGTTGCGATTTCTCCAAGCGTGCGGGCAAAGGCGCGGAGCCGCTCACCCGCACTCGCCGCCGACGGGGGATTCCACGTCATCGTCCAGAAGCGGAGCAGATGCGCCCATTCCCAAATGACAAATGGAGGCAGGCCTTGAAGCTCGTGCATCTCAATGAATGCCTTTCCAGGAATCGGTGCATGGTCAATTGCCTTGGGCACGAGCCCAATCACCATTCCCGGACAACATTGCCACGCCAGCGCACTCCACGAGAAATCCTCCGCATGCAACACAGGGAAAAACGGTGGCAGGAGTTCGCGGTGATCCATTCCGAAAGCTACGCCGGGACTCAGGCTTGCGTCGCCTACCGCCGGAGTAGGGGAGAGGGCGAGCAGGCTGCGACTTGTAAGCGACGCCCGGTAATGCGCTTCCGAGCGGGTGAGGCGCCTGCGGTTTTCCCCACGGTAGGCGAGATAGTACGCAGCACTGGGCACGCCAGGCTCGCCGGAGTGACCGAAAAACGTCGCACGGATACGAGCTGGCCCTGAGGCGAGTCGCCGCAGGATCGTATCCCGGGCTTGTCCGAGACTCACCTCTTCGTGATGAGTCTCCGCCGGAATTAGTTCATGAACACCGCGCCCTAGCATGTCTTCATGCAGCGACAGGAAATCGGGTGTTTCCCAATGCGTGATGCGCTCCGCTTCCGCTGCGTCCGGAAATGTCCACCGTGCAAACGGATCACACTCGGAGAAAAATGAGACAGGAGCTGGGACACACTCCGGAGCACCTGTCGTGCGGCAGAGTACGTCGTGATCGACGCTGCAGAGCATCGTTCCGGCTTGAGCGAGCAGCAGCATGTTGCGGTTTGCACCGGGCGCGAATCCTGTCTGTAGCGGATCGCCGAGTGCGAACTCGGCAACGTCTGGTGAGCACGCATTCATCCGGACAAGGTCACTCGCGAAGTTCCGCTTTTCCTCTGCCCCCAGGTATCGCACCTCCCGACCTAGTTCTTTGTTGAGTGCTTGGAACTGCTGCCGGTACCGATTGCGCAGTGCGGCATCCAGCGACGAGTCGCAAACGACCAACTCGGCGTTGCGATGGTGCAGAGCCAGATTCTCCGCAAAGGAGCGGACGGCGCGTGGCGCGAGTTCAAGCCCCTGCATCCCTCCGGTCGGAAAGCCAATTGCGGTGATCGCTTCCCGGTGACCCGGATCGGATGCGCCACTCCGAATCCACTCCCATACGTTTTTGTCAGAAACCAGGAGTCCGGCATCCGTGAGTAGCGGTACGGCTGAGAGTAGAGTCTCCAGGAAGTGTGGATCGCTTCCGTGCTGCGCCCGGAGTGTCTGGATGTGCTCCTCGAGCGGCTTCCATGTCGTGCATCCCGATGCCCATGCAGCGGCTTTGCTCGGGACGGTAAAGACGGAATCCGAGTGCAACGCCTGCACTGCAGACGTCTCGAGTCCGAGTGGCCAGATCCATACGGGCCCTTTCCTCCAGAGTTCTATAGAGGAATCGGAATCTGCTGCCGTCGTCTCCGGGACTGTCTCAGGGGAACCCTGGAGCGCGCGGAACAGCGAACGAAACGACGGCATTCTGGAGTGCTCGGGTGTTGTATTCCGGTTAGGGTACTCGCCATTCCACACTGGTATCCCAAGCACGTCGCGCAGACTCCCAAGTGTCGTACAGGGCGGCATACGACTTCGCCGGCCATTCGCCGCTACGAGCCTGAAACTGGCTCTTCACCTTCCATCCGGCGCCTGATGTTCCCGGTTTGCTGACAGTCATTTGCCAGTTTCCAAACTCGTTCTTGCCACGTCCGGCAAGAGCCGGGAGTGAGGCGGATTCCGGAAGGTTGACGGTGACTTCGCTCGTGAACCGAAACGGATAGCGGAATTTAACTGGCGTAGTTCGGTCCTGAATGAAGTTCAGAGTAAGATATTCTCGCTCCCAGAGAGCCGGAAGCGACGCGGAGGCTTTTCCGTCGCCCGCCCGTACTGCGTTGCGCAGGCGGTAGGTCATCGTCAGCCGGGCAGGCTGCGCCGGGTCATCGAGGTTCTCGAAGCGGAACTCCTTTACTTCCACGGCGCCACCTTTTCCGAGAATGCCTTGAACGCGCTTCAACTGATCGGCTGGCGTCTGGTGGGAGAAAGAACCGCGAATCCATGAGGCGTAATAGCCGGTAGCCGTCACCGTCTCGTCGATCTGCCAATCGTTTCCGTCGGCAGAAATGCTGCGACGGCTCTCGATGTCAGCGCTTCCTTCCGACGGAGCGGAGGAGGGGGCAAGCAGTCTTGGTTTGGATGAATCGAGAATGAGCGCGTGTGACTCCCATAGGCCGCTCGCTGGGAATGCCGTAAGCCCAAGATACTTGTCAGTGGGATCCAGCAGCCAACCTTTCCCGAGGGATGGAACGTGGAGCACCATGTGATTGAATTGGTCGAGCGATGGGAGTTCCGGTTGAATCCGGAAATCGGTACTTACGAGAGCGAGGTGACTCTCGATCTTTGCAGCGCGCAGGAGTTGATGCAGCAGAAGCGAGTGATCCTTACAATCGCCGAACCGCTGCCGGAGCGTATCTGAAGCCGCATTTGGGCGCCGCGCACGTACACCGAACTCGATGGCTTTGTAGCTGATCGTTTTCTGCACTTCCCGGGCGAGGACAGCGATTTTGTCTCGATCGGTCGCAAGCCCGCGGCACAGTTCATCTGCGAGTTCGCTGATAGCCGGGTCGATCTGCAGGCGATCGGCGATCTGTTCAATGTACTTTTTGCCCACCTCGGCCCAGCTCTCCTTTTCGCCCCCAAGCCAGAGCACAGGGGCGTTAGCCTCGATCGAAGGAGCGAGAGGTTCGAATTCCCATGCACTTCGCTCGCGGCCAATCCAAGCGAGCGAGTGTTTATCCTTGAGAAGTTTCAGAGGCGCCCCCTTTGGCGTCACATGTCTTACCCCAGCGGTATCTCCGGTCACAAAGACCGCTTCCGTGGCGGTGGGCAGGCGATAGGCAAAGATGTGCCTGGTGAATGGAAAGGAGTCCTGCGCGCTTCGATCCTGGATAGTGACTTCAATATCCACAGTGTAACCAGGTTGGAGACCTGGAACCTGCACATGCAGGATTTTGCTATGGGAAGCGATGTCGTCACTCGTGTCTCGAACGAAGGCATCTTCGATCGATCCTTTGGCAACCACCTCGCCCTTTTCATCACTTACCTCCAAGCGGTTGAGGAAGATGCGTTCCCCGAGTGGCTCAAAGGGAAACTCCATCGTGCTGAATAGATCCACGCCATTTGATGTCAGGATCTTGATCTTGCGCCGCAGGGTGCGCCGCAGCGGTTTTCCTTTCTCGAAATGATAACCGGCCGAGCGTAGGAGCGCGACGGCGGGTTGTCCTTCACCAAAATTTTCAGGAGGACGTATGCGCTGGAGTTCCTCCGAAAGCGAAACCGGCACTGCTACCGGCTCAATTGGTGTCTTGACCTCAGAGTTATTACCCTGGCCAAGCGCTGCGGAGGCATGCCGCACGGCATCCTGAATTTCCTCGTCGAGAGGCCGCGCCTGCGCCGCCTTTTCAAAAGTCTCTTTAGCTTCACGGTACCATCTCCGCCCCATTTGACTCCACCCCAGGATCTGCAACGCCTCCACATTCTGAGGCGCCTTCGACAGCAGTCGCTCTGCGACTTCCGCGGCGCGTGCATAGTCCCCGGACTTGTTCAATATCTCGCCGAGCGTTTTCGCTGTGTGATCATCGTCCGGGTTTTCCGCCATCAGCGCGTCGACGGCGTCCAGCGCCCTCTTACTATCGCCACCCGCTGAGATTACCTCTGCTTCCCACCGGCGCGTCTTTACGGAGGGCTGTTTTTTATTCCATGCAACAGTCGCTGCCTCGGCGAGATCGAATCGCTGTTGCCCCATCAGGAGTGTCACCCAACTTAACAGCTCTGATTCGCTCTTCAGCCCTTTGTCAATCAGACCAAGGAAATGTGAGTTCGCGTCCTCCGTTTTTCCTAACTCCGCAAGCAAGTACGTGCGCCGAACCTGCAGGTCGATGGCATCAGGGAACCGTGGCAGCTCCGGTTCGATGAGCGCCAGGGCTTCCGTCGGTTTTCCGGCGCTCTGAAGGGCGAAAGCCCAGTTATCTAAAAAGGTGGCATCTTCTTTGTTCAGCTCGTATGCCCCTTGAAACCAGCGGGCAGCCGCATCGTGTTCGTTTCGGACGAAATACGACAAGCCGGAGTAGTTCAGGATGCTCGCTAACACCTTCGACTCCGCTGCGGAGGCTCGCGGAATGGATCCTGATGGAACACCGAGTCTGATGGCATTCACGGCACGGGTTACGCGAGTCATGTCGCCCTTCTCCGCCCAACCCACTACGAGATGTGCATGCTGCTCGCCTCTCACGATGCGCATCAGATAAGTGTATGTTGACCCATCGATTTCGCGCTCAGTCCGAAGCTCCAGTTCCTCACCGTGCGCCGTCGTTGTCGTATTCGGTGTGCTGGCCTTTTCGCTCTTGGGAAATGGGTATTCAAAATCCATTGTGGCCAGCATTCCCTTTGCGAGGGCTTCCATATCCGGTGGCGCTTCTTCAAAACGCAGCGGCAACACCATCAAAGCCTCCCAACTCCGCTTTGCAGTGAATCGGTAAAGCGGATTGGGCTGCATGTTCGCTCCACCCGGATGCCACCCCTGCCCGGCGAGCTGTGTCTCGAATCCCCATTCGGGATGCCGGACGTCTGCCAGGCTCCCTTCAGATGAGATCTTCCGGGTCGGATCGATCAACTCGAATGCTTCGACAAACTTCCTGGACTCCGCCACCACCGCCTCTCGGCTCTTGACGCTGCCCCAGAATGAGATTTGCCAGTGCATGCCTCCTTTCACGAGGAGCCAATGCTCATAGTAGAGTTCGAGGCTCGGAGTATGCAGTTTCGCGGAACTCGTAAGGCGGCGAAACTCGAGATTGCCAATCGTTACGGGTTCTTCCGAGTGATCCTTGATCTGTGCGAGGCTCGCAAGGTTTGCTTTCACCGCGTCGGCGAAGGCCTCCAAACTTAGGTCTTCGCCCAACTGCTCCGGAATGAGCATCATGTACATCTCCGGATTGAGCTTCCGAAATCCGAGCACGGCTACGTCAGACCCCATCAGCTTCGGATCCACGCTCACCCAACGGGCGGGGGCGGTGACTACGCAGTTGTACTCTGGAAGCTCTTTTCGAGTCGATGAACTCGGTCCGACTATCCCACCCATTTTCTGGTAGACGCCCGCGGCAAACGCTGCCAGCAGGGTGAGCAGAGTGATCGAACTCAGGACAATGCCCCAGACTGCCTGCTTTTTCCCCTGGATGAAACGGGCGCGATCATACTGGACCAGGCCGACGATCCCCAAAACGATAGCCGTGACGTTGAGCAGCATCAGCAGCGGACTCCAGAGCACAAACGCGGTCTGCGGTAGCCCAAGAAGGTTGATCAACGTGGACCCAAACCAGCCGATGAGGAATACCATGAGCGCCGATACGCATAGCGCGCTGGTGGTGCCGCGGCGCATGATGCGCACGCAGTGAACTATTCCCCAGAGAACAAGCAGTGTTCCGATGGTAGCGCCTGCGGTTCGGCCCGCAGTCTCGGGACCACTCGCTGCAAGCCACAAGAAATCGTTATGTCGAAAAGCCACGGCGGCGGAGATAACCATCTTTTTGACGAAAGCAAGGTGGGTTTGTACGGGAGGATATTACCTCGGTCCACCGGTGAGAGCCCCTCAGCACTCGGCTCTTAACCCTCAACTTCCAACCGGGGCAGCCATTTACATGTACACCTGACAGGGGATAGCATCCCGATCAACTTCTATGCCCCCTCCCGAGCAGTCTGCCTCATCCGCTCCCTCGCAACAATCTGGGAAATCGATGGCTGGTAGTGGCGCGATTGCGGTGCTCAGCGATATCCACTCCAATCTTCACGCACTCGAAGCGGTCTTTACCGAGTGCACACTGCGTGGTATCGAGCGGTTCTTCTGCTTGGGGGATGTCGTTGGTTATGGCGCATTTCCCGGCGAATGCCTACAGGCAATCCGCAGGCTCAAGTGCCCGACTGTATTGGGCAATCATGACGAATGTGTCGCGAAGGGTGAGGCCTCACTCGACCTGAACTATATGGCGCGTGCCGGAATATTTCATTCGATCCGGTGTCTGGGGAAAGCAGACCGAGAGTGGCTTGCGGCTCTCCCTGCGGTGGCGACCGAAGCGAATGCAACGCTGGTTCATGCTTCGCTGATAAAACCTCTGGAGTGGGACTATGTGACAGAGGAATGGGAGGCGGACCTTACATTTCCAATGCAGCGTACGCCGGTTTGCTTCTATGGGCACACTCATCTGCCCAGATTATTTACGGAGCCGCGTGCACCGAAATCGAAGGAAATCGCGAAGAACAAGTTTCAGCTTTCGGAAAATGGCCGTTATCTCATCAACCCTGGATCGGTGGGACAGCCGCGGGGCGGTGGTGATCCCCGCTCTCAGTTCCTGGTCTATACTCCGGCGGATCTGACTGTGGAGTTTGTTCGAGTGGAGTACAATATTGATGCAGCAGCGGACGCGATCCTGAAGGCGGAGCTTCCATCCATGCTTGCTAATAGACTCTACCACGGGCTCTGAGTCGGGGCCGAAAAGAGGTTAGGGAAAGAGCGTGCGCACATGCTTCCGAGACAGTCTCACGCGCGCACTACAGATCGCGTGCGAATTGTCAACGATGAGAACCTCTATCCAAACACTCGTGCCTGCTGTTTCCCTCAGCCTCGTTGCTGCTTTTACCTTCAGTGGATGTGAAACCCCGGGCCAGACTGCGCTCGCAGGCGCGGCGACCGGCGCGGCGATCGGTGCGGCTGCAGATGGCGGTAGAGGTGCGCTCGCCGGTGCGGCAATCGGTGCGGGCGCCGGTTATGTCGCCGGGCGTGTAGTCGAGAACGAACGGCAGCGGGCCTATGAGCAGGGCCTCGCAGATCGTGACGGCTATTACTACGATGATGCCCGGTATTATCGCGGTGGCCGTTATTATGATAGCCGCAACCGCGTCGTAACTCGCCGCCGGAGCGTATATGTTGCGCCTGCCTATCGCGGTCGTTACGTCTATTGATACAATAGAGAGTCTCAGTCTCCTGCTTCCGGGGTGACGGTAGAACAGAAGAGTCCTACCGTCTTCGAAGCCGGATAGCTGACAAATGTCTGCTCGTGTAGGGGGAGGGCGCATCTCAGTTTCTTGCAAGGAGCCGATCGCCAGCGGATGGACGCTAAATGTTGAGTTCGTTGAACTCTTCGGAAAGGATCTGTGGAACTTGCTTCCGACAGCTCTTTCACACGAACAACTAACGTGGCAGCGGCGTCCGGCCGCTTTAGCGCCAGGAGGAGAGCCGGGACGGCTCTGCCACTTTGGAACCTCGCTATGAACCTGCAAAGAGGCTGTCCGTAACGCCCTAGGGGCATGCGGGAAGAGCTTTGATGTTCAGCCAGTTACGCACGCGTGGCGGGAAGCTCTCCTCCACACACATGCCTTCTCCGGGAAACCGTCAGATACACCGCGGCCGAGCGAGAATTCACGGTTTGTGCCTGGAACTATTAATTGAGCGCCGCAGGAGGCGGAGCGAGCGCCAGCGGGGGCG
>CBINJX010000179.1:0-8018 GCA_966251085.1 uncultured Verrucomicrobiales bacterium | reverse complement strand
AACGAGACTCGTATCGCGCCGGGTATCGGCCGGGAATTCATGCCGCCGCTCGATGAAGGCTCCTTTCTCTACATGCCTTCACTTCTGCCGTCCGCAGGGCTCGGCCCCGCGATCAAGGTGAATTCGATACAGGACCGCGCAATCGCGTCTGTGCCTGAGGTGGAATCCGTTGTGGGTAAGCTCGGGCGGGCTGAGTCAGCCCTCGACCCAGCGCCGATCGGAATGATGGAGACTATCGTGATCCTCAAGCCGGAGAGCGAGTGGCGGACGGTTCCGGTGCAACGCTGGTTCTCCAATTGGCCAAGTGCTGTAAAGGCGCCACTTACGTGGATCTGGCCGGAGGAGCGCCGCCTTACAAAGAGTGAGATACTCAGTGAACTGCAGGAGAAGACCGCAATTCCGGGAGTTCTGCCGACCTGGCTCCAGCCGATTCAAACCCGACTCGTGATGCTGCAAACTGGTTTCCGGGCGATGATGGGCGTGAAGATCTTCGGCTCCGATCTGAAGGAGATCGAGCGCATCGGACTGGAGATTGAGCAACTGCTTAAGCAGGTCCCGGGTGCAACGGATGTAATCGCCGACCGCATCGTAGGGAAGCCGTACCTGGAGTTCGCAATCGATCGCGACCGCATGGCTCGGTATGGGGTGAACATTCGCGACGTGCAGGACGTCATCGAAATCGCTCTCGGCGGATTGAACATCATGGAGTCGGTGGAAGGGCGTGAGAGATACCCGATCCGGGTTCGTTACCTGAGGGAGTTCCGGGAGGACATACCAGACCTGGAGCGAATCCTTCTACCTACCTCCAGTGGAGCGCAAATCCCGCTCGCGCAGGTAGTCACCATCAAGAGCGTTCTTGGACCGCAGGAGATCAAAGGCGAGCGGGGACTGCTAGTCGGCTACGTGACGATGAACACTCGTGACCGCGATGAGGTCAGCGTAGTCGAGGATGCAGAGCGGGTACTACAATCCGCCGTACAGAATGGGCAATTAAAACTCCCGGCCGGCTACTACTGGGAATGGAGCGGCCAGTTTGAAAATCAGGTGCGCGCTACCAAACGCATGCAGGTTCTGGTGCCAGTGTGCCTGGCCATCATGTTCGTGATGCTCTACCTCGGCTTCCGCCGCTGGTGGGTGGCGCCGATTATCTACTTCAACATCCTCGTGTGCGCCGCCGGTGGCTTCCTCATGCTGGCACTCTGGGGAGCCAATCTCTCCATCGCTGTGTGGGTCGGCTTCCTGGTGCTCTTTGGAGTGATCGATGACGACGGAGTCGTGATGTCGACATATCTCGAAGATATTTTCGACAGCAGAACGTTCCGTTCGGCAGGCGAGATCCGTGAGGCAGTGATTGAGGCCGGCCTGAAGCGCATCCGGCCCGCGCTGATGACCATTTCCACCACCATCTTCGGCCTCATGCCGATCTTCTGGTCGCACGGCCGCGGCTCGGACATCATGCAGCCGATGGCGATCCCCAGCGTCGGAGGAATGGTGATCAATGTTCTCGTCGGCATCTTCGTCGTGCCGTGCATCTTCTGCGCAATCGAGGAGTGGAAATGGAGGCGGGCCCAACGGCAACGAGCGGAGGCGCCGGTAGAGGAACCACAAGTCGCTGCACCTGCTCTTGTATGACTACAGGCATCGAAATTCCACCCCGCTCACAGCATGAGCTGCCATGCCATTGCCGCGAAGCTGAAGAGGTCCTATCCTACGTGGGCAGTTCCTCACATGGTCTGAGCGACACAGAGGTACAGCGCCGCCAAGATCTACATGGTCCGAACGAACTGAAGCAGGCAGAACGCACCACTCCTTGGAAGCTCCTGCTGGCGCAGTTCAAGAGTCTGATCATCTGGATCCTGATCATCGCGGGAGCAGTCTCCGGAATTCTAGGAGAGGTCACCGATGCAGTCGCCATTCTGGCCATCGTTATCCTCAATGCCCTGATTGGCTTCTACCAAGAGTACAACGCGGAGAAGTCGATCGCGGCATTGCGAAAGATGACAGCTCCGCAGGCAAAGGTCCGGCGTAATGGGAAGACGCGGATTGTGCCTGTATCGCAGATAGTCCCTGGCGACATCCTGGAGTTGGAAGCGGGAGATCTCGTTTCGGCCGATGCACGCATGCTGCAAGCTACATCCTTGAAGTGCATCGAGGCAGCGCTGACCGGTGAGTCAGAAGCTGTCTGCAAAGATGTCGCGGTGCTTCCGGATCCCGAGCTTCCCTTGGGCGACAGGACCAACATGGCGTTTATGGGTACGAGCGTAGCGGAGGGGACGGGTGTGGCAGTGGTGGTGGCTACCGGAATGAGCACGGAACTCGGCAAAATCGCAGGCCTGCTGGAGAACGCTAAAAGCGATAGTACCCCGCTGCAGAAAAACCTCGAATACTTTGGCCGCGTGCTGGTGTGGGCATCACTCGGAATCGTCACGTTGTTGTTTGCCTTAGGATGGCTACGCGGTATGGATCGCTTCGAGCTGTTCATGACTTCCGTAAGTCTGGCAGTGGCGGCCGTCCCGGAAGGTTTGCCTGCGGTTGTGACCGTTGCTTTGGCTTTGGGCGTCATGCGTATGTCCCGCCGCCGTGCGCTCGTCCGCACGCTCGCGGCAGTGGAGGCACTGGGTTCCACAAACGTCATCTGCACTGATAAGACCGGCACGCTCACCGTGGGCGAGATGACCGTCCGGCAGTTATGGACCGCAGGACGACGTTTCGATGTTCATGGACATGGTTATGCGCCCGACGGAGAAGTGCATGAGAGCGGAACAAAAGTGGACCGTGCGGCGGTGCCGGCGCTTGAGGCAATCGCCATCAACCTCGTCGGTTGCAACAATGCACACCTGATCCGTGAGGATGGCGCATGGAAGGTGATCGGCGATCCTACCGAAGGAGCTATGCTTGCGGCTGGGGAGAAGCTTGGAATTACAGCAGAACGTTTGGATCAGGAGTTGCCGCGAATCGGTGAGATCCCGTTCGATTCCGATCGAAAGCGCCGCACTGTCATCCGCGGTCTGCAGGGTGGAAATGTCCGCGCGTTCACAAATGGAGCGCCTGATGTGTTGCTGGAGCGCTGCACGCAGATTCTCTCAAACGACGGTGTGCGTCCAATGACAGATCGCGATCGTGACGCGATCCTGCGGGAGAATGCAGAAATGGCAGAACGCGCTCTACGCGTGCTCGGGTGCGCCTATCGTGATCTCCCGGAAACAACCGGGAACGGCAGCGGTAAACACGAGCCCGACAGCGACCTGATCTTCGTCGGGCTTGTGGGAATGCATGATCCGCCCCGTCCTGAGGCGAAGGAAGCGGTCACAAAGTGCCGCAGCGCTGGCATTCGGGTCGTGATGATCACCGGGGACCATCCGCGAACGGCGCTCGCCATTGCCCGCGAATTGGGAATTGCGCAACCCGGAGACGAAGCACTCAGTGGCGTCGAAATCGAGCGCCTCTCCCAGGATGCCCTCCAGAATCGTGTTCAGCACACTGCGGTGTATGCCCGCGTCACTGCCGAGCACAAACTGCGCATCGTACGCGCCTGGCAGGCCAATGGAGCTACTGTCGCGATGACGGGCGATGGGGTGAATGATGCGCCAGCGATCAAGGGAGCCGATATTGGGGTTGCTATGGGGCGTACTGGCACTGAGGTCACCAAGCAGGCGGCGGATATCATTGTCACCGACGATAACTTTGCGTCGATTGTTGCCGCCGTAGAAGAAGGTCGCGGAATCTACGCCAATATCCGCAAAACCCTGCAATATCTCCTTGCCGGCAATTGCGGCGAGCTGCTGCTCATGGCAGCGGCAATCATAGCAGGGTTACCTGCTCCGCTGCTCGCCATTCATCTTCTCTGGATCAACTTGGTTACGGATGGGCTGCCGGCACTCTGTCTGGCCTCCGACCCGATCGATCCGGATGTAATGAAACGCGCGCCACGACAGAGAAATGAGCGCATTACCAGTGGCAACTTTCTTCCGATGATGCTGTTGGCAGGCGTTCTCCAGCTTGTCACCTCCTTCAGCGTTTACCTCTACATGCTGAATCGAGCGGGTTTGGAGGAGGCTCGGACCTTTGCATTTGCAAGCGTGGTATTTGTGGAACTTCTTCGTTCCTTTGCCTACCGGAGCGAGCACACGCCAATGTGGCGGATTAGCATATTCTCCAACCTGCAACTTGCGTTGGTGGTTCTCCTTTCCTTCACGCTCCAGGTGACCAGTCACCACAATGCGACACTTGCGAGCTTGCTCAAAACATCGCTGATGCCGCTGAGCGACTGCCTCATCATATTGGCGATTTCGACCTTCCCGCTCATCGTGCTGGAACTGGTCAAAGTGATGCGTCGCCGGAACAAGAGTGCCTTGCAGCCTCCGGCATAGTGCCATCGCTCGTTCCAGTGCCGCGATTGTGATTTGCCAAATTTCCCAACCAGGCAGGCGCACAGCCACTGCACTAAGCGATCATGCCGATGGCACACTGCCGCCAGTATGTTCGTATTAACCAACCAACCACAACAATATGAAAGTCCACGCATTTGTCGGTCTTGTCCTGATCGCTTTAAGCGCAAGTATGTTGCTAGTCGGATGCGCGACCGAATCAACCCGTGATTCAGGCGTTCATCGGATGCAAGGAGGACGAGGAACTCCGGACCCGATGCCGAATACCTCAATGCCCAATCGGTAACGGGAATAACGGCTCCAAGTATGACCGCGTTTACGCGCTTCATGCTCTGAAGCGCGCAACGTGTACGTGGGAGGCTGCTTACAACGGCAGAGTTTCGGCCGAACGCTGAGGCCGCTCCTCAGGCAAGACGGTCGACGGCCTTGGCCGGAGCGGATGTCTGCTCATACTTTCGGTACTCTCTGCCGCGACCTTGATCTCGGTCAGTGTGCGATTTGCGAGTTTACCGAGCTTCAACGAGCAATTTTATGAATTCACTCAGCCTTTCTGGGGAAAGTTGCAGAGAGGCGTTGGAATCCCTTCGTCTTGCAACCGGGGCAGTGGTAGCACCCGAAAAGTGGGTGTTTTAACACACCACTATGAAAGCGAGAACAACTTGGATTGCCGTTGTAACGGGACTGGCAGCCGTCTCCGTAGCCGTGTCGCCCCTCACTGCGAAAGAAGGCGAAGCCCGGGAGAGTAAGGGCGGTGACGCCATGACGGAGAAGCTCAAAGAGCAATCAGGAGCCGAGTTCGAGAAGCAGTTCCTGCAGCTCATGATTGAGCACCACAAGGACGGCATACACATGGCTGAAATGGCCGTGCAGAAGGCCAAGAGCACCGAGCTGAAAGGGATGTCGGAGAAGTCGATCGCCAGCCAGAAACGTGACATCGAGCAGATGACTGGTTGGCTCAAGCAGTGGCATCAGGCAGAGCCCAGCCCCACCGTGGTGCCGGAGGCCTCCAAGGAGAAAATGAAGAAGGACATGGCGAAACTGGAGAAAGCAGAGGGCGAAGAGTTTGACCGGACGTTTCTTGCCATCATGCCCATGCACCACAAAGGCGCGGTCTCCATGTCGGAGTTGGCCAAGGAAAGGCTCAGCACGACGAGGTGAAGCAACTTGCCGAGAAAATCATCACCGAGCAGACCAAGGAAACCAAGGAGATGAACGAGATGCGTGAGAAGATGGTTAGAGGGGGGAAGGGAGAGTAAACTACGAGCTTACAGATTGCAGGTGGGTCAGTTCGGGCGGCTTCTCAGTGAGAAGCCGCCCGCTTTTATTGGGAAAGGCCAGCAATGAAGTAAAAAGTTTAAGGGATTCGCGCAAAAAACTCGTTTACCTCAGAAGATATGGACGAATCCTCCCTTAATCATCTGCTTGAGCGCTATCGGCAGAGGCCGCGGCCCTCTCTGCCTCCAAACTTTCAACAACACGTTTGGCGGGAGATCCGCCAACGAAAGGAAGCAAAAACAGAATCACGTTTTCCGCTCCTGAACTGGCTTGCAGACGTTTTACTTCAGCCCCAAACGGTGCTGGCATCGGCGACGCTTGCGATAGCGCTAGGCATTGGTATCGGAACCCAGGAATTGCATTCGCGAACGGTGAGCACGAGCCAGGCACTTGATCTGCAGGTATTTAGTGATGCGTCACCTGGGCTCCCTCATACGCTTCTTTCTGCCAAGCTATGAGGCGTCTCCTGCCCTTTTTCGCTGTCCTGGCGCTTGTTGGAATCGTCGCCAGCATTGCCTGCTTCGTCACTCTGCAGGTAACCCAGAAGCATTCCACCGGCAATCACGCTGATGAGCATCACTGGATCCACACGCAGCTTGGTCTCTCAAAGCAGCAGGAAGAACAATTGACTCCGATCGAGCAGCGCTACGATGAGCAGAAGCGCCACTATGGCGAAGTGATCCGGCTGGCGAACATGGAACTCGCGCAAGCCATTCTTGCGGATAAGAGCAATTCACCGCGAGTGAAGGCTGCCATTGGCAAGATTCACGACGCGCAGGGTCAATTGCAGAACGCCACGCTCCAGCACGTCTTCGAGATGGAGCCGGTGTTGACTCCGGAGCAGTATGAGAAGCTGCTCAATCTGACTGCGAACGCCCTCTATGAGGTAACCCGTGGTCATTGATGGACACAACGGACAGGGATCCAGACCTGGAACTGGTGTGTGCTCTGCAGCAGGGCGATGATTCCGCCCTCAGTGTCCTTATGGAGCGCCATCAAGAAGCGCTTTTCGGGTTCATTCACCGGCGGACGTTGAACTATGCTGACGCGGTGGAGTTGACGCAGGAAACGTTTGTTCGAGCGTATTTTAACATAGGCCGCTTCAGGCCGGACGCCCGATTCGCTGCTTGGCTTTATCGAATCGCACTCAATCTCTGCCGTGATTACGCGAAGAGTCGACGGGTACGGAACTCAGCAGTGACGGACTCCATTTCAGCTCCGGTGGAGAAGGATGAGGCTTCCTATCAACAACTGCAGGCGGACTTGGCCACTCCCTCGGAAGAGGCCGACACGCGAGAGAAACTTGACGCTCTGGAAGAAGGGATCGCGCAACTTCCTGATGATCTAAGAACAGCGTTCGTTTTGTCAGTTCTTGACGGACGCTCACAGCAGGAGTGCGCCGAGTTACTCGAAACCACACCGAAAACAGTGGAGATGCGCGTTTATCGAGCCCGTAAGCTATTGGGGGCGTGGTTAGGCAAGGCAGGGTTTTGAAGCCTCTCACTAAACTTCCGTGAGGGATACAGATGCAAACCTCGTTATATCAGAAAATACCCATGCCGTCCCGCCTCCTTGTTGTACTGCTTTTCTTTCAGACGATTGCCGTCGCTCAAACAGAACCTAGGGTAGCCGAACGTACAAACCTGACTCTTAACCAGGCGCTTCGGAGATCGTTGCGCTATAACCCGGACATTGCACGTTTGGGAGAAGGGCTGGCTGATAGGCTTGCGACGGCGATCGAGACGGAGGTGAAGATGAATCCTACGATTACGGCTTCGCGGGGGATGGTCCTGGCACCGGGGGACCGCGGGAATACCTATGGGTTCGAGTTTGAACAACCGTTGCGTCCTTCTGACTTCGGGCTGCGCAAGGTTTACGCCGATGCACTTCGCGTCACCGCAAACTTGGAACAGCAGGTGGATGTCATCCGCATCCTCAGCGACACAGCCGTGAATTATTACAGGCTTTGGGCATTGCAGGAGCGGGAGGAGATCTTGGAAGGGGCACGCAGAGACGCGGGGTTTGTCTTGGAGACGCTCACCCAGCAAGTTGCGGCGGGACAGGCAAACATCTCACAGCAGAACCTGTTTCAAGCAGAAGTTGCGCGTTTTGGTGCAGAACTGCTCGCAGTACGGGGCGAGCGCGCAGGAGCACAGGTCGACATGCAACGCGCGACGGGACTTGCTTTTCGCGAACTGCGGTTGCAACGGCCTGACTTTACCCCACTGCCGAGCACCTTTGCTCTTGCGAGTTTTGCCGAAAGCCGTTCTGGAGTCCGGCGGGTCATCCTTGCTCGACGTGCAGCAGCGGCGCGGGGGCTGGATGTAGCCATGGCTGACCGTTTTCCGGAGTTCA
>CBINJX010000178.1:0-8069 GCA_966251085.1 uncultured Verrucomicrobiales bacterium | reverse complement strand
ATTAACGAGGTTCTTACCAATTCATCGTCTCCGCTCGAGGACGCGGTGGAATTGCATAACCCCGGGGCCTCTCCGGTGGATATCAGCCAGTGGTGGTTGAGCGACGATAAAGATAACCTGAAGAAATTCCAGATCCCCAGCGGTACGACGCTACCCTCTGGAGGATTCAAGGTTTTCTACGAGTATCAGTTCAATCCTACTCCAGGGCAGGGGAACAGCTTCTCGCTCTCTTCCATGGGTGAGGAATTGTTCTTATCGCAAGTGGATGTTTCAGGGAATCTCACCGGCTATCGTGCAAGGGTAAAGTTCGGGGGCTCGGCCGATGGAGTATCCTTCGGACGGATCGTGAATGCGAACGGCGCGGACTTCTTCCCGCAGATTGCTCGTACCTTTGGGCAGGATACCCCGAGTACAGTGGCACAGTTCCGAACGGGAACCGGATTGGCGAACTCAGCTCCAAGGATCGGACCGGTGATCATCAATGAGATCATGTATCATCCGCCGGACCTTGCCGGTTCTGTGGACAACGCCCGCGACGAGTTCATCGAGCTGCACAATATTACGACGAACCCGCAGAATATCGGGGGATGGGTGCTCAAAGACGCAGCCGATTTCACCTTCCCTGCGAATGCTACGATTCCCCCCGGCGACTATATCATCGTGGTTGGCTTTGATCCGAGTGATGCCGTGGCCCTCGATGCTTTCCGCACCAACTACGGTCTCAGTGCGGGAGTTGCGGTCTATGGACCGTATCAGCCGAAACTTCCGAATAGTTCTGCGACCGTCGAACTTGCATCTCCCGGCGAGCCGGTGAACGGCGAGATTCCAGAGATTCTCGTGGACCGTGTTCGCTATGTTGATGGCGCGCCCTGGCCATCAGCACCGGATGGCGCCGGTCCCTCGTTGCAGCGGATCAGCCGGGCTGTGTACGGTAATGATCCCACGAATTGGAATAGCGGAGCTGCAACGCCGGGCCGTGTGAATGCCGGGCAGGAACCGATCGTCGACAGTGACGGTGACGGGATGTCGGATGCATGGGAGCTGGCGAATGGGTTCGATCCAAGGAGTGCCTCTGACGCCGTGCTGGATCGTGATGGTGATGGCCAAAGTAATGTGGAGGAATTCCTCGCCGGAACGTCGCCTGGAGACGGCGCGGATGTTTTCCGCTCCGAAATTGCACTGTCCGAGTCTGGCGGTTTCACGGTTCGCTTCGCAGCGAAAGCCGGAAAGGGCTACACCGTCCAGTATCGCGACGATCTGAACTCTGGCTCCTGGCAGAAGCTGAGTGATGTCGCACCGCCGGATACTGATCGCATGATTGAAATCAATGATCCGGCTCCGGGTGGGCGCCGGTTTTACCGGATAGTGACTCCAGCACTTCCCTAGCGGGGAGGTCCGTTCTGTTCTTTCCAGACTACCTAACGCCTGCATACTGTTTCTCCGTAAAGCTCCTCCAGCTCTCCCATGAACCGTGTAATCCCCCACTGGTTCCGCATGTTTGTGTTCTGCCTTGGCATCGCCATGGCAGTGCCCGCTTCTGCGGATGTTATCATTTCCGAGTTTCTGGCTTCGAATCAGGATGGTCTCAAGGATGAGGACGGGGATGCTTCCGATTGGATCGAGTTGTATAATAACGGAAACACGCCGGTGAGTCTGACCGGTTGGCGGCTGAGCGATGATCCTGCGAATTCGAGCAAATGGATCATTCCCGCAGTCACAATCGAGCCACGGGGATTTCTGGTGATTTTCGCTTCGGCGAAGAATCGGGCGGAGCCCGGGCAAACGCTGCATACCAATTTCAAACTCTCAGCAGACGGTGGCTATCTGGCGCTTTTCCGTGCCGATGGAACGATTGCTTCGGAGTTTGATCCCTACCCGGCACAATACGACGATCGTCCGTACGGCGTCGGTCAGACAGTCAATACGACTGAACTCGTCGGCGCCGGCGCCTCCCTGAAATATCTGGTGCCGGCCAGCAGCTCTCCCAGTAACGCGACATGGACCGCGCGTACCTATAGCGATGGGGCATGGACGAGCGGGACGAACGGGGTTGGTTTCGAAAGCACCGTTTCTGGATGGCTGTTCAAGACGTTCTTCAGCAACAGCAATATCGGGGACCTGAGCCAGGCTGAGGCGGTGATTGTTACGCCGTCTCTCCAGTCGCGAGTTGTCCAATCGAATCATCCCGTCGTCAATTTCAACAACAGTAGCTCGCCGGGGCATTACCAGACAGAGAATCCGCCTGACGAACTCGCCGCGGATGCAGATCGTTTTGTAGTCGAAGCAACGGGGATCATCACGATCCCGAGCGCGGGTACGTGGACCTTTGGTGTCGGGAGCGATGACGGTTGCCGGTTGCAGATCCGTCCGGTTGGCAACTCGACTTACACGAATGTTCTCCAATTTACCGGGCTGCGTGGAATGGCAGATACACTTGGTACCTACACTTTTCCCTCCGCAGGAGAGTATGAAATTCGCGCCATCGTTTTTGAAAATGCCGGCGGTGCGGGCGGTGAGGTTTTCGCGCGTGCGGGAAGTGCGACTTCGTGGGATCCCACCTTTCGATTGATTGGCGATACGGCTGGCGGGGGACTTGCCGTGAAATCTGTCGCCACCTCGTCGAGCGCAACGGGTTACGCATCGCACATCGGTACAAACGTAAAGGCGGCAATGAACGAGGCATCGACGCAGAAGTCCTCCTGCTACGTCCGCTACAGCTTTTCAAATCCGGGGTCTCTCACATCTCTGAGCATGCTGATCCGTTATGATGACGGATTCGTTGCTTATCTTAACGGCTCCGAAGTTGCCCGCCGGAATGCACCGCCCGGGACGCCTGCAAATGTCAGTGTCGCGATCGCCGACCGACCATCGGCTCAGGCGGTGTCGCCTGAAACGATTGACCTTACCGCACACCTGAACAAACTCGTGGCAGGGGCTGGAAACGTGCTTGCGATTCACGGTTTGAATCAAAGTCCGAGCGACGGCGATTTCCTGCTCAAAGCGCAGCTTGCGCAGTACAATGTGACCACAGGTGAAACGCCGAGCTTCTATCAGGCACCGACACCTGGCGGATTTAACACATCGACGGTTTACAACCGAGTCGCACCGGTAACCGCCAGCGTAGAGCGTGGATTCTACACAGCGGCACAGAGCGTCACCCTTGCAACCGGTACGCCAGGAGCCACAATTCGCTACACTTTTGACGGTTCAACGCCATCGCTGACCTCGCCCACCAGCGCAACCTACACCGGGCCGATTACCATCAATAGGACGACCACGCTTCGGTACGCAGCATTTCGGTCGGGGTATGATCCCTCGGACGTGGTTACTCAGACTTATCTGTTCCTGGATGATGTGATCAGGCAATCGCCGACGGGGGCGCCGCCTGTCATCAGCAATCCGCCGGGGTCCAGCCAGGCGATAACTTCCTGGCCTTCCAGTCCTGTAAATAGCCAAGTGCTAGACTACGGCATGGATCCCGATGTGGTGAATGATCCCATCTACAGTGGCACGATCATCGAGGACCTGAAATCCATACCTTCGATCTCAGTTGTCACAGATCTGCCGCACCTCTTCGATCAAGCCTCCGGTATCTATGCGAATCCAAGCGGTGACACCGTAGCTTGGGAGCGCCCAGCTTCAGTCGAACTGATCAATCCGGACGGAACGGTAGGTTTCCAGATCAACTGCGGCCTCCGGCTTCGTGGCGGGTTCAGTCGTTCCGCGGACAATCCGAAGCACGCTTTCCGCCTGTTTTTCCGGGACCAATACGGGGCCGGGAAACTCCGCTATCCGCTCTTCGGCTCTGATCCGACTGCCGCGCAGGAGTTCGACAAAATGGATTTGCGCTGCCCGCAGAATTATTCGTGGAGTTTTCAGGGAGACTCCCGGGGCATCTTCATTCGTGACCAGTTTGCGCGGGATATGCAGTTGGCGATGGGGCATGTGAGCAGTCACGGGAGGTTCTACCATCTCTATCTCAATGGCCAATACTGGGGCCTCTACAATACGGACGAGCGGCCGGAGGCAAATTTCGGTGCAACGTATTTCGGTGGAAGCAAGGACGACTACGATACCATCAAAGTCGATCCCGATCTCGGGCATAGCATCGAGGCAACGGACGGAACCACCGAAGCCTGGTTTCAGCTATGGCAACTGGCGGACACCGGGTTGGCGCCCACCAATAGTGAAGCCGCGAATAATGCCTCATACCAGCGTTTGCTCGGCCGCAATTCCAACGGAACGCCGAATGAAGCCTATCCCGTTCTGCTCGATCCGCTGAATCTCATCGATGAGATGTTGATCATCTTCTGGGGGGGCAATCTCGATGCGCCAATCTCCAATTTCATCGGTAACAATGCGCCCAACAACTGGTACGGCGTTCGTAATCGGACTGGACTGTATGGCGGATTTAAGTTCGTGCTCCATGACTCCGAGCACTCAGTGCTTCCCTGGTACACCACAAATACCGGCTCGGAAGGTGACCGCACCGGACCATGGCTGGCGGGGAGTTCCGCTCAGCAAGGCAGCGGTGCCTTTAGCAAGTCCAGCCCGCAGTATATCTTCCAGCAGTGCATCCATGCACAGGAGTTCAAGACCCTTTTTGCGGATAGGGTTTACAAACACTTTTACAACGACGGAGTTCTGACGCCTGCGACTGCACTCGCTCTGCTCAACGCCCGTGCTGCGGAGATTGATCGTGCGGTTGTCGGTGAATCTGCGCGCTGGGGAGATTCCAAGGTCTCCACTCCTTTCAAGCGCCCCACTTGGGTCGCAGCCATGGATGATGTGCGCAACACGTTCATCACCCAACGCACTGCCGTTGTCCTGGGGCAGCTCCGCGCTAAAGGATGGTATCCTGCCTTCGATCCACCGGTATTCAGTCAGCGGGGGGGGACGGTGGATCCTGGCGCGAATGTCACCATCAGCGTCGCGCCGGGAACTCCGGGCGGCAGCACTATCTACATCACTACCGACGGGAGCGATCCCCGGGCTTATGGAGGTGGATTGAGTCCGACCGCCCAAAGTATCGCATCCGGAAGCGCGATCCCGATCAATACCTCTCAATTCATCCGTGCCCGAGTACGTGCCGGCACGACATGGAGCGCGCTGGAGGAGGTCAGCTTCTACGTGACTCAGGACTACAGTGGACTTGCGCTGACCGAGATCAACTTCAACCCACTGCCTGCCGGAGTCACGAGTGGTGACGATTTCGAATTTCTGGAACTCAAGAACACCGGCACCTCCACTCTGGATCTGGGGGGACTGTCCTTTACGAGCGGGATCACCTACACTTTCCCAACTGGCGCGCAGCTCGCGCCCGGCGCATTTTTGATCCTCGCTAGAAATCCTGCACAATTTACGGTGCGGTATCCGGGACTGACTGCTTTCGGCAGCTACTCCGGTCAACTCAGCAACGGCGGTGAGACTTTGACGCTCAGCACGCCTGCTGGGGGAACTGCATTCTCAATTTCCTACAACGACGCCTCGCCGTGGCCTGTTGCTGCGGACGGACACGGTTTCACCGTGGTTCCTCGGGGAACGGTATTCAATTCCGGTGACGGTCATGATTGGCGTGCAAGTGCAGCTATCGGGGGATCCCCAGGGGCGGACGACCCGGCAATTTCGATACCTGAACTCGTCATCACCGAAGTGCTCAGTAACGCGAGCGCGTCACTCACCGACATGGTGGAGATTCACAATCCCACAGGAGCTCCGGTGGATATCGGTAACTGGTGGATAACTGACGATCCCGGTACGCCGAAGAAATATCGGATTTCCGCGGGGGTTATGATTCCAGCGGGCGGGTACGTCACCTTTAGTGAGTCGCAATTCAATACTACCCCGGGCATTGCCCCCAGCTTCGCATTCGGCGCAAGCGGTGATGATGTCTATCTCTTTTCAGGCGATGCCTCGGGCAATCTCACCGGGTATGCGCATGGGTTTGAATTTGCCGCCAGCGAAAGCGGGGTCTCTTTCGGGCGATATCTAAACAGTATCGGAGAGGAGCATTTTCCCCGGCAATCCGCCCGTACGTTCGGCTCCGTAAACTCGGGTCCACTGGTTGGCCCACTGGTGATCAATGAGATCATGTATCACCCGTTTGCGGGATACGACGAGTACGTGGAGATCCGGAATATTTCGGGTGCGACGGTTAACCTTTTTGATCCAGCTCACCCCACCAACACCTGGAAGGTGGGGGGGATCAACTTCCTTTTCCCTCAGGGGGGCAGCATCCCCGCAAACAGTATCGCTGTCGTCGTGGGTATTGATCCGGCCGTTTTCCGCACCAAGTACGGAGTGCCCGCGAGTGTGCAGATTTTTGGACCATACGCCGGTACGCTGCAGGACAGCGGCGAGCGACTGTCCATCGAAATGCCGAGCGCACCCGTCGTCGACAATGGCGTGACCACAATTCCGTATATTGTCATTGATACGGTGCGGTACAACGACAAGGCCCCGTGGCCCATCGAAGCCGATGGCCAGGGGCCCTCGCTTCAGAGTACCAGCTCCACAGCGTACGCCGATGATCCCGTGAACTGGTTTGCAAACGGGGCCAGTCCCGGGCTTCTCAATGCCCAGAACCAGTCACCCACGGTCGTTTTGACCTCACCCACCGACAATGCCAGTTACCTTCTTCCTGCCACTGTCACCTTCCAATCCGCTGCCAGTGACCCGGACGGATCGATAGCAAAGGTGGAGTACTATGTGGATGGAGGCAAAGTCGGTGAATCTACATCGTCGCCATACACCTTCAGTTGGGTCGCTACAGGCGGCATCCACACGGTGGTCGCAAAGGCGATCGACAATTCGCTTTCAGTGACAACCTCCGCCCCGCTGACAATTTACGTCAACCAGACAGTCTCACAGGGCCTCAAGGCGGAGTATTACGCCAATCGCTTCCTCTCAGCTCCACTTGCATTTACGCGAATCGATCCGCAGGTGAACTTCAATACCAGCAACGGGTGGGTTGGTGCCGGCGGTGTTGGTACCAGTCAATTTAGCGTGCGCTGGAGCGGACAAATCTATCCGACCGTCAGCGGTACATACACATTCTATACGAACTCTGACGATGGTGTTCGCCTTTCCGTCGGCGGACAACAGGTAATCAGCAACTGGACCGATCATAGCCCCACTGAAAACTTCGGGTCCATCACGCTTACGGCCGGCCAGCTTTATACTGTCATCATGGAGTTTTTCCAAGGCGGAGGCGGGGGAGTGGCGCAACTTTCCTATGCCGGACCGGGCATCGGGAAACAGGTTATCCCAACGGCGCGGCTCTACCCGGCAAGCGCTCCGATCATCATCACCCAGCCGACGGCCCTGACCCGAGAGCAGGGGGGCGAGGCTACCTTCAGCGTCCTCGCTTCTGGTCTGAACAACAGCTACCAGTGGCGACGAAACGGCGTGGCGATTCCGGGAGCAATCGAGCCGACATTGGTCGTTCGCGAGGTGATCCCCGGAGATGCTGGCCAGTACTCGGTACTCATCTCCAACAGCGAAGGTTTCGCTGTGAGTGGCAACGCTATGCTTCAGGTGACTGTCACTGATACAGACAACGACGGTCTCCAAGATGCGTGGGAACAGGCGCGGTTTGGCAACCTCACCTCCACACCGACACAGGATCCGGATGGTGACGGGCGGAACAACCGTGAGGAATTCCTCGCAGGGACAGATCCGAAAAGTGGCAACGACTTCCTGAATGCGTTCGTCAGTACAAATCCCGCCGGTTCCGGTGTTGTCATCTCCTTCACGGCTCAATCCCGGAAGAGCTATACTGTGCTCTACAAGAACAACCTGAGTGATGCGACGTGGATCAAGTTGCAGGACGTACCTGCAGCCGTGGGGGTAAGGACGATGGCCGTGACAGATGCGTCCGCTGGCGATAGCCGGTTCTACAGGGTGGTGACTCCCGCGCAATGAGTTTAGCCTCGAGTGCTGGCCTATGTAGGTAGCCAAAAGTTTGTTCACTCCCTCAATTGGGAGTTGAGTGACTGAGGATGCGCCTTCGGCAGTTGAGAGGAGCCGGGAACTACCGGCTAGAGGAACTTTCTTTTCACATTCACGCG